>JAZRNQ010000052.1:0-16297 GCA_045648285.1 Bacteroidales bacterium
GGCACTGGCGAAGACATGATTAAAGACTTGAACGCACACTTCATGGGTGAAGCTACAGAAGTCGGCATGTACTTAGCAATGAGCCGTCAAGCTGACCGCGAAGGTTATCCAGAAATCGCAGAAGCTTTCAAACGTTACGCTTGGGAAGAAGCTGAACACTGCGCGAAATTCGCTGAGTTGTTAGGCGACGTTGTCTGGGACACAAAGACAAACTTAGAAAAACGTATGCAAGCAGAATGTGGTGCTTGTGAAGATAAAATGCGTATCGCTCGCATCGCTAAAGAACGTAACCTCGATGCTATCCACGACACAGTTCATGAAATGGCAAAAGACGAAGCACGTCACGGCAAAGGTTTCGAAGGTTTATTCAACAGATACTTTAAAAAATAATTGAAGTTAAAATTCAAAAACAAAGTATTATATTAAACTAAAAAGAACGATAAACTTAATTTACCGTTCTTTTTTTATTATCTATAACCTAAGCCAATAGCCAAAGGCCAAAAGCTAACAGCCAAATTTATTTCTTTCTTCTTTTAAAAATCTTCTTCCTGAAGATGAAACCTGCCATAATGAAGAATAATACTGACAAGACTATCAATGTTATGACACTTGCTTGGAATGACTGTGGCGCATATCCTAAGATGAGCATGATTGGGAATCCGAGGATGATAGCTGGGAATGTCTGTAAAACCAAGTTGTTAGCTGCAGGTGTCTCGAATTTAGGGTCGATTTCGCGGAGGAGAATCATACCATTACTTGCTGTACCAGTCAACATGCCGAACATGCTGAGGAATCCTTCATTGACGTAAGTTGGATATAAGTGTTTTGCAGCGGCTTTCAAGTACCAGAATGTTGCGATTGCACCTAAGACGCATACTAATATCAATGGGAAGATAAATTCTCTTAAGTCGTTGAAGCTGATAGCTGCTGTGCCGGCGACAATCATCACGTCGAAGCAGAATCCGCTGATACGGTTGAGGAGGTAGTTGTTGGTATATTCGCGGCTCATCAATTTGACTTTCTTGAACTTGCTAATCAAAGCTTTTGCGATAACGCCGAATAATGTACCGAACAAGAAGTTAAAGCCCCATAACATTGGTTTCAAGGTGTTTGTTCCGAAGTCGCCGAGGTCCATCTTTTGGATTGAGTTCACGAAGAGATAAACCAAGAAGTAAACGAACAATACCAAGCAGATTTGGATTGAGAACTTGTCGATTGATTCGCTGTCTGGAATCTCGTCGTCGCTTTGATAATCGGATAATGTATTTATCTGGCGTTCTTCCATTTCTTGTACTGAGATGATGCCTCTTCTGCGTAAGATGTTGAGATAGATAACACCGATGACGCTACCTACGATAAATCCTATCGCTGCAATTGAGAGACCGAAGTCTGCGCCTGCGAAGTCGATACCTTGAAGCTGAGCCTGTCCGTGGTAAATAGTACCGAAGTTAAGAGCCTGTCCAGGACCTTGACCGTAACCCATTGGTAATAAGAGACCGCTGGCGTAGAATATGACTTTGCCGAAGTGGTAAAGAAGTATTGTTGCTCCTAAACCAACCATGGCTTGAATTAAATATGTACTTGCTGTGAGTGTACCGGTTTCGATGACGGTCATCGTTGAGGATTTTGATTCTATCTTATTGTTTTTCAATGCGAGTGCCACGAAGCCGAGACCGAGTGCGTGGTATGTGATAATCTCCATTGATTGTTTGTTGACGATGTTTTCCATTCCTGGAATTGCCTTCAATACTAACAAAAGTGCGCCGCCTAATAATGCTGAAGGTATGAGTGATTTTCTTAAAAATGGAACTTTTCTTCTTAAAATGTTACCTGCTAACAAACCAATTGCGATAATACAGAACTGAAGCAGCCAGCCCCAGGCTTCCGGTGTAGCGAACGAAGTCATAACTTCCGCTTTCGCATTACATAAAACCAACATTGTATTCATAATCTCGTTTTTAAAATAATTCACAAAAATAGTAATAAATTTTACTAATCATAATTTTTATTTGATTTTTTGAAGATAATAAACGAGATATTTTTAAAACATATTAGAGCATCAACTACATATAGTTTAATTATGAATTATGAATTATGAATTATGCATTATGAATTCCTAACTCCACACTCCTAACTAGTAAGGCGTTGCCTTATTCTATATTTGTATCGCCCCTTCAGGGCAGTTAAACAGCCAACAGCCTTAGCTCTTAGTTCAAAGTTCTTAGCTCTTAGTTCTTAGCTCAAAAAAAAGCCCTCGAGAATTTCATCGAATCGAAAAAAAACAACAAAAAAGCGATTCGTTCTCAAGGGCTGATGAAAAACGTTTCTGCATTGGGAGTGCAGAATGTTACGTCACAATTATTAATAAAACCTATGCAAAAGTAATCTCATCTGATACCGACGATTGGTTGAAAACAAGTTTTCGGTAAATATGAGTAAGTAAACGTATATAACGAAAAAAGTCGGCCTAAACCGACTCTTTTTCTTTGGTCAAACATTTTTCTCAAATTATGAAAAGCGCTGATATGAAACAAACCAAAAACAACAAAAAAACAAATTTGCGATATCAGCATTGTTTGATCCTAAAACAACCAACCAATTTTGAGCAAATGTACAAACTATTATAGTTAAAAGTCATTAGCAAAAAAGTTAACGGCAATATTTAATAAGTTAAAGGAAACGTTATTTTTATAATAGAGAAAAAATATTGAAATTTGTCATTAAATTCCACGATTTTGTTGAAAGTCCTTAGTTCAATGGTACCTGAGCTTGTCGAAGGCAATGCTAGTCGCCTCGACAAGCTCAGCGACCGAGATGTAGAATCGCCAAATCACCGAGAAACTTTAAGTCTATAAGTCTATAAGCCAATGGTCAAAAGCCATAGTTCTTAGCTCTTAGTTCTTAGCTCTTAGTTCAAATCCTCTCCTCCAAAGCAATAATCAAGTCTCTGTACTTCGCCGCTTCCATAAAGTCAAGGTTCTTGACAGCTTTTTCCATTTCTTTCTTAGCTTCAAGAATCGCTTTCTTGATGTCTTTCTCTGACTTATAATTAATAGGTGTCTCTTCCGCGACTGATTTGACATTATCGTCGAAGATTGGATAATCCTTGCCTTGTTTTGCAAGTGTCTTGCTCATGGAAGTGTCGATAGCCTTGGTGATTGTCTTCGGCGTGATTCCGTGTTTGATGTTATATGCCATCTGAATCTCTCTTCTGCGTGCTGTCTCATCAATGGTCTTACGCATTGAATCGGTGATTTTGTCGGCGTACATAATGACTAGACTATCGGCATTACGAGCGGCACGACCTGCTGTCTGCGTCAATGAACGCTCTGACCTCAAGAAGCCTTCTTTATCAGCATCCATGATTGCAACAAGCTGAACTTCAGGTAAGTCTAAACCTTCACGAAGTAAGTTGACTCCGACCAAGACATCAAAGATACCGCTTCTCAATCCTGTCATTATCTCAATTCTTTCTAATGTGTCGACATCAGAGTGAATGTATCTTGTGTTGATATTCAAGTTGTTAAGATAACGTGTCAGTTCTTCTGCCATTCTTTTGGTAAGTGTCGTAACCAGGACTCTTTGTCCTTCTTCCACTACCCTATGGATTTCGTTTATCAAGTCATCGACTTGGTTCTTGCAAGGTCGCACTTCAATTATCGGGTCTAATAATCCTGTTGGACGGATGAGTTGTTCCACATAAATGCCTTCTGTCTTTTGCAGTTCATAATCCGCTGGCGTTGCGCTTACATAAACAGTCTGTCCTGTAAGTGATTCAAACTCATCAAATTTAAGTGGTCTGTTGTCTAATGCTGACGGCAAACGGAATCCGTATTCCACCAAAGTCTGCTTCCTTGACCTATCGCCGCCATACATAGCACGAATCTGCGGAACAGTGACGTGACTTTCATCGATGATGGTGATGAAGTCGTCTGGAAAATAATCAATCAGACAGAAAGGTCTTGTTCCTGGTTCGCGTCCATCGAAGTAACGTGAGTAATTCTCGATGCCGCTACAATATCCGAGTTCTCTAATCATCTCAATATCATAGCATACACGGTCTTCGAGGCGTTTTGCTTCTTCAAATTTTCCAATCTCTTTGTAATATTCAACTTGCTTGAACATATCGAGTTGGATGTCGTTGGTAGCAGATTTTATCTTGTCTTTCGAGGTGACAAAGATATTTGCTGGGAATAATGTCAAACTCGAAAGTGGCTCAATACGAGTGCCATTGACTGGATCAAACGACTCAATTTCCTCTATTTCGTCGTCCCAAAATATGATTCTATAAGCAATATCTGAATAAGCTGGAAAAACATCGACAGTGTCGCCTTTAACCCTGAACTTACCATGTGTGAATTCAATATCGTTACGACTATAAAGAGAATCAGATAGTTGTCTTAATAAATCATCTCTAAGAATCTGTTTTCCTACTTCTATATAAATTACGTTCTTTCCGAAGTCGTCTGGATTGCCGATGCCATAAATACATGAAACAGAAGATACTACGATAATATCTCTACGTCCTGAAAGTAAAGATGTTGTTGCACTGAGACGTAGTTTCTCTATCTCGTCATTTATCGAAAGGTCTTTTTCGATATATGTATTTGTCTGAGGAATAAAGGCTTCCGGCTGATAATAGTCGTAATAAGAAACGAAATATTCGACTGCGTTTTCAGGGAAGAACTGCTTGAATTCGCTGTAAAGCTGCGCAGCTAGAGTCTTGTTATGACTGAGTATCAATGCAGGACGATTCACTTCTTTAAGCATATTTGCTATCGTGAATGTCTTTCCGGAACCTGTCACACCCAAAAGTGTCTGATATCGCTCGCCATTAAGTATACCTTGTTTAAGTTGCTCTATGGCTCGCGGCTGGTCGCCAGTAGGCTTGAAATTCGATGCTAACTTAAAATTCATTGCTCCTCTCCTAACTCTTCAGCTTCTTTAATGTTAAAACTTATTAACAATGGATAATGGTCTGATGTTGTTTGTTTTATCCTTTCATAATCAACGACTTCAATATTGTTATTATACCAGAAATAATCTATTCTTAACAATGGAAGTCGTCCGCAATATGTTTTGCCGATTCCCTTTGAAGCGGTGATAAATGCGTCTTTCAAACCTGCATTCTTCATCTGATTATATGTGTACGACATCGGAGTGTCGTTGAAATCACCACAAATAATAAGCGGTGAATCATCTTTTGGCAGTTTCTCTATTAAAAGCTCTGTGGTTTTTGTTCTTAATCTGAATCCTCTTGTCAGTTTAAAAATCACTGATTTGCCATACGTTTCTGTGTCTTTGACGATGTTTTTTGCATCGTTGATGTGTTCTATCTCTTCCTTTGAAATTCCAAAAGAGTTGAAATGACAATTGACTAAATAAAAGGAATCTTCTTTATTTATCTTAATTTTTTTTATGTCAATATATTTGCTTAATCTCTCTTCGTTGAATGTATTGATATTTTCTATCGGATATTTAGAGAAGTAACTATTACCACTTGTTCCATTAACGCTATAATATTTATAACCAATAGTTTTAGTAAATTCCAAGGCCTTGTTATTTTGCCATTTTCCTGATTCTTGCAGACACAAAACATCAGGATTTTGTTCTTTCACAAGTTTAACTAAAGATTTTTTAACATCAGAAACACTACGTTCCTTGACCTTATAATCTCTGAAGACACCTACATTATATGTCATCACAGTGATAGAATCAGTATCTTCTTTGCTTTCTCCAAAAGAATATGACTTTATAATTCCAGGAATTGAAAATAACAATGCGACTATTGGAATTAGTAAAGTTCTTCTTGATTTTAAAAAGATTAAGATGATGAAAATTATGATATTAGCAAATAATATCATCCAAAAAGCAAGTCCGAAGAATGCTGTCCAAACGAATGTTGAAGGATTGATAATAGGACATACAGAACACAGAAATGATGACAATAGTGCCACAATGCCGCAGATTCCTATTGTCGCCTTTCCAAAGCCTTGTAAAAATGTATTTCTTCTTTCCTTCTTTTCCGCCATCACTTTTTACTTTGTCTGAATAAAAATTCCTTCTCTTTATCGCTTAAACTTGAATATCCGTTTTTGGCTATTTTCTCAAGTATTCTGTCTACATCTTCTTGTTCCTGAGCGCGTTCTGCATTATATTGCTCGTCTGTCTTTGGTCTTCTATGATAATTTTCAGAGTTCACAGTCTTGACTCTGATTTTAGCTTTTTTCTTAAAAATTTTATAGATATCGAAGTCGTTTTTTAATAAATAAGCATATAAAAATCCCCATAATGCGCCGCCGAGATGTGCGATGTGACCTCCTGAGTTTCCTTTTGTAATGCTTAAAAAGTCGATGATAACGAATACGATAGCAACCCATTTCATCTTGACTTGTCCTAATAAAAACAAATTTAAAGTATAATCAGGACGATATGTCGCTGCTGCTATCAAAATCGATAGTACTGATGCGGAAGATCCTAATGCGAAAGCGTGACCTTTCATGTCTTCAAAAACAGGGAACGCATTGAAAGCCAATATGAAAAATAAAGCTCCGAACAATCCGCCGAAGATGTATGTCAACAATAATTGCTTTTCTGAGAAATATTGAAGGAAAATCTTTCCACCATAATAAAGCATTAACATATTGAAAAACAGATGTCCAAACTGTTCTTGAAGGAACATATATGTAAATACGCTCCAAGGTTTTTCTGCCAATACAGAAATATCTGATGGTACGGCAAACAGTCTCGTCACGAAAGTGATGTCGCTTATGTTAAAAAGCCATGTAAATACGCTTATAAACAAGCATATAAGCCAAATCACAATATTTATTAACATAAGACGTGATAACACATTCTTTTGCAAGAAAAAGCTTTTTAATCCGTCTAATATATTGCCTTGCAATGGTCTCATAATCAATAAAGGTTTCCTTTCTTTTTCCAATAAAGAATCAAAATCAAACCGAACAACATGCCACCGAGGTGTGCGAAATGTGCCACATTATCAACTGCGCTGAAGCCTGCGAAAAGTTCAATAATACCATAAAGCAACACGAACCACTTGGCTTTGATTGGAATCGCGAAGTATATGTACAATGTTGAATTTGGGAACATCATACCAAAAGCGAGTAAGATTCCGTAAACAGCACCTGACGCTCCTACAGTTGTCAACAGATTGAGATACTGGCTCATAGGAATGATATGTCCGCCCATATTGACATTCGCATAACCTTGTAACGTCGTTGCATATTGAATATATTGCACCAATTCTTGAACGAGTCCTGCTCCTATTCCGCATGCGAAGTAGAAAAGCAAGAATCTGTTTGGTCCCCAGATGTTTTCAAGTGTGTTGCCAAACATCCAAAGCGCGAACATATTAAAGAACAAGTGACCGAAGTCGCCGTGCATAAACATGTAAGTGACAAGCTGATATGGCTGAAAATCAGATGCTCCAATGTAATGTAAGCCTAAATAATCTTTAAGGTCGATGCGAAAAACGACATCGGCTGCTATCGTAGCTAAGAAAAATAAGACATTAATTATCAAAAGGTTTTTAACAACTGTCGGCAGGACAGCAAAACCGCTTGGTCTGAAATCACTCATAATTATTAGTTAAGTCGTGTTTTTAATTCATTAACATTCAATATCGTATATATTTTCTTGCCATCAGGAGAAACTTCAGCGACGGCGCAAGCGAACAATCTGTCGATAAGGTCCTGCATCTCAATAGGATTCAATGACTGTCCGGATTTTATAGCTAATTGCGACGCCAATGAACGTGCAAGATTCAGTTTCTTATCTAACTTCAAATCAACGATATTTGTTTTATACATATCCAAAATCTTTTCGAGAAGCGCGACGGCGTCGTTGTTTTTGCTGTCGGCTGGCGTTCCGTTGATGATGAATGTCGTTGCGTTCATCTGCTGTATTCTGAAGCCAATCTTCTCTAAATCAGGCATTATCTCTTTCAATAATGAAGCATCGTTAGTTCCCAAAGTGATATGTTGAGGGAATAATTCCTGTTGTGAAGCCGACGACTCGATATTGTTTTCCATCTCACGGAGATACTTTTCATAAAGCACTCTCATGTGTGCAAGATGCTGGTCTACAATAAGAAGTCCCGATTTCATAGTTGTCACTATGTATGTCTGATGTAGCTGAATATAAAGATTTTTATTTTCAACGACAGTCGTTACGTTTACATCATCAAAATTGCTGATTTTATTGATGTTGCTTGAAACTGTGTCGTT
This sequence comes from Bacteroidales bacterium, assembly GCA_045648285.1. Taxonomy (GTDB): domain Bacteria; phylum Bacteroidota; class Bacteroidia; order Bacteroidales; family F082; genus Limimorpha. Next base: position 8,250 of record JAZRNQ010000052.1, read on the forward strand.
ATTATCTTCATACAATATCTTCCAATTTCCGGAAGAATGGCGTGTCTGAGGCTGCGATTTAAAAGGATTGAAACTAGGATTAAAGTCGATATTTGGTTCAATCACAGGCCTATCCATTCTGCTAGCTTCTCCTAAGTCAAAACCTAAATCTGGAGTCTCATCAAAGTCCAACATCGGTGCTAAGTTATTCTGTCCTATAGCTTTACGCACTGCGGAATGAAGTATAGCATAGACCAACTTAACATCTTGGAAATTGACTTCAGTCTTTGTTGGATGTATGTTTATATCTATCTCTTTAGGATCAATTTCAATATCAATAAAATAGCCAGGGAAACAATCTTTTGGAATGAGTTCCTGGTAAGCGTTTTCTATCGCATGATGAAGATAAGCATGTTTTATAAAACGCTTATTTACAAAGAAATACTGCTCGCCTCTAGTCTTTCTTAAAAATTCTGGCTTCACTATGAAACCATTTATTGTAGCGGTTTCAGTCTCTTGTTGTACCGGAAGTATTTTTTTATCATAATCTTTACCGCAAAGTCCTACTATTCTTTGTTTTAGGTTTCCTTTTGGCAAATGATAAATCTCTTTTTCGTTATGAGAAAGCGAGAAAGCCACTTCTGGATTCATCATCGCGACGCGGAAGAACTCGTCAGTAATATGTCGCATCTCGACTTCATTAGATTTCAAGAAGTTACGACGAGCTGGTATGTTAAAGAAAAGGTTTTTTACTGTAAAATTGGTTCCAACAGACATTGGTTTTGGCAGTTGTTCCTTAACAACCGAGCCTTCGATGAGTATCTTTGTTCCCAATTCGTCATCAGCGCGACGTGTCATCAGTTCGACTTGAGCCACCGCAGCGATACTAGCAAGAGCTTCACCTCTGAAGCCCATCGTCTTGATTAAGAACAAGTCTTCAGCTTTTTTAATCTTAGATGTAGCATGACGCTCAAAACAAAGACGCGCGTCGGTTTCTGACATTCCGCAACCATTGTCGATGACAGTAATCGAGGTTCTACCAGCGTCTTTAATATATAAATCAATCTGAGTCGCTCCAGCGTCTAATGCGTTTTCCATCAACTCTTTAACAACAGAAGCAGGACGTTGAATAACCTCGCCTGCTGCAATCTGATTGGCTACTGAATCGGGTAATAATTTGATTATATCGAAGGACATAAATTGTTGATTTTTATTTTCCTAAACTAAGAAACATTTCAATGAAGTTTTCAATTACAGGGGTTCCGAAAATGATATACACCATCAGAGCAAGCGAACCGATAAGCACGATACGACGTATTCCTTTGAAACCCAATTGCCTCTTTTCTTCCATTTCCTCTGGGGCATATCCAAATCCTCTTCTGATTCTCATTCTGCGTTTTTCTTCCTCAGAAAGTTTCGAATCTAATCCCATAGCTGCTTTTTTCTTTTCAAGAGCTTCTTTTTCTGGATTATAGTAACGTGGCGTATAATTGAAAGTCCTTGGCTTAGGTGTGTGAAAAAAGTTTAATCCCATCTCTAAAAAATTTAATTTGTTAAGCGTACAAAGATAATTATTTTTTCTGAGTTTTTAGCCCGTTCAGAAAGGCTTTTTTACTATCTTTGACGAGATTTTTTTTGAATTAAAAGCATTGAGAAATTTTATTATGAAAAAACTTATAGTCGTTTTATTTTCAATAATTTACATAATGTATTCGTGCGATACAGTTTCTAAAGAAACAAAATCGGACGAGAAAATAAGCGACACCTTAAATATAGTTTCTTACGCTGAAAACTTCAAAATTTATCCAATCGAATCTGGCTATAAACTTGTCATAAAAGACTTAAGTTCCGAAAACGAATTTTATCTTTTTAATGATACAGTTGCCATTCCTAATGATTTGACAGACAAAACTATAATAAGAACTCCTGTTAATTCAGTCGTTGCTTTTTCTTCAACACAATGGTCTGTATTTCAAAAACTTGGTGAAATTGACAAAGTTAAAGGTGTTTTGGAAAGCAATTACACGACAAACAGTGAAATATTAAGACTTGTCGCTGAAGGTAAAATCCTTGATGTTGGATTGTCGACAAATGTTAACACCGAGAAAATCATTCATTTACAACCAGAATTGATTTTATATACGCCCTATCCTACTGTAGATTATTCACATCTGAAAGAATTAAGCAGTGCGACCATGTTGTCTTTTCCAGATTATCTAGAATCTCACCCACTTGGACGCGCAGAATGGATGAAAGTGGTCGGACTTTTATGTGGAAAAGAAGAAATCACGAACCAATGGTTTAACGATGTCGTAAGACGTTATGAATCTTTGTCTTATAAATGTTCTGTTATTGAAGAAAAACCAACAGTGTTCTCCGACTTACCTTTTGAAAATCAATGGTATGTTCCAGGAGGAAACAGTTATATAGCGAAGATTTTTTCTGATGCTGGCGGCGATTATATATGGAATGATAACGAGTCGACGGGAAGCCTTCATATTGATGCAGAAAGCGTTCTTTTAAAAGCTCAAAACGCTGATTTCTGGAGAGTTATCAATTCGTCAGATGTTCCATTCACTTACGAAAGATTGAAAAACGAAAATGAATTATATCCACTTTTTAAAGCTTTTAAAGAAAAACAATTGTTGGTTTGCAACGTTAGAGAAAGCGGATATTTTGAGAAATCGCAATACGAACCAGATGTCTTATTGGCGGATTTTATCTATCATTTTCACCCAGAATTATTAACAGAAGAATGGGAAAATTACGTTCCAACATACTTCAAGCGATTACTTAAATAATGACTCGTAATAAAATAAATATCAGTATTTTAATCTTAATAATATTTCTTGGAATATTATTGTTTTTACTTAATCTGTTTGTAGGATCAGTCACGATTCCTTTTGCTGACTTATTCGACTTGTTTTTCGGAAAAGAAAGTAATTCAACCATATCAACAATCGTCTTTGACTACAGACTTCCTCAAGCTGTGACGGCACTTTTTGCAGGAGCCGCCTTGTCAGTAGCTGGACTTTTGATGCAGACATTATTTAGAAATCCACTCGCCGACCCATCGATGTTGGGAATCAGCAGCGGCGCAGGATTAGGAGTCGCGATAACAATCTTATTTACAGGCATTTTAGGCGGAAGCGCACTATCATCTTTTGGATTATGGTCGAATATTGGTGTGAGCATCGCTGCGTTTTTAGGAGCCACATTGGTTTTGATGCTGATACTTGGATTTAGCAGCCGTGTCAGAAATATGACCACATTGATAATCATTGGTTTGATGGTTTCATATCTTGCTGGTTCGTTGACAGACATAATGAAATTCTTCAGCATGAAAGAAGACATACACGCCTTCGTAATCTGGGGAATGGGCTCGTTTTCAGCAGTTGGAAATACCAAATTAGCATTCTTCTCAATAAGCATCATCCTTGGACTTTTCGCTAGTTTATTTATGTCTAAAAACTTGAATATAATGCTTTTAGGAGATTTATATGCTGAGAATTTAGGACTCAACGTAAAGAGAAACAATCTGTTTGTCATACTCGTTTCTGGTTATTTAACAGCGATAGTGACAGCCTATTGCGGACCGATTGCTTTCTTGGGATTAGCAATTCCGCATCTGACAAGATTCATTTTCAAAACTAGTGACCACAGAATATTAGTACCTGCTGTTATGTTAATCGGAATGATTGTCAGTTTGTTATGTAACCTAGTTGCGAGAATGCCAGGTTTTGAAGGTAACCTTCCGATAAACGCAGTGACAGCCTTCATTGGCGCGCCTATCGTAATATGGGTTATTTTAAGAAAAAGATAAATGTTTGATTTTTAGTGATATAAAAATGGAAGTTTTAAAAACTAAAGATTTACATATTGGATATAAAGACAAGGCCATCTTGCCTCCTATCAACGTCTGTTTGGAAGAAGGAAGTCTGATTGCTTTAATCGGGCCAAATGGCGCAGGAAAATCGACGCTTTTCAAGACGCTGACGGCACACATCAAACCTATTGGCGGAAGTGTGGAATTGATGGGAAAAGAGCTTTCTGAGTATTCCGCCAAAGAGAAAGCCATGTTGATTGGATTGGTTCTTACCGAGCGACCTGACGACATGTTTTTAAAGGTATATGATGTGGTCGCGAGTGGACGCTGCCCGTATACAAACTTCTTCGGAAAGATAGAAAAAGAAGACGAAAATATAATTCAAGAATCACTTGATATAGTTGGTATAAATCAATTGAAAGACAGATATTTCAATACACTAAGTGATGGAGAAAAACAAAAGGTTATGATAGCAAAGACATTGGCGCAAAACACTCCTATTATATTTATGGACGAGCCTACTGCTTTCATCGATTATCCAAGTAAAATTGAACTGTTTTCATTGATGAAAATGCTGACAAAAGAACGTAACAAGACCATTATTTTCAGTTCTCACGACCTTGAATTATTGTTACGTTACACTGATGACATCTGGCTTGTTTCAAAAGGAAAACAACTGATTTCAGCGAAGAAAGACGATTTGATTGGAAATGATATTTTGAAAGAATATTTTAACTTAAAAGAAGACATTAAAATCTGATGGAGAACTATATTTTTGAACTAAAGATGAAAGTCCGCGACTACGAATGCGACGCTCAAGGAATTGTAAACAACGCTAATTATCAACATTATACAGAACACACACGACATGAATTCATCGAATCCAGAGGTGTGAAGTTTGCCGACTTACACGAACAAGGCATCGACCCTGTCGTAGCTCGTATTTCATTGACATACAAGACACCACTTAAAGGAGGCGATGAGTTTTACAGCAGGCTTAACGTCAAGAAAGAAGGAGTCAGATATGTGTTTTATCAAGACATCTACAGAGCCTCAGACGAAAAACTTTGCGTGAAGGCAGTCGTTGAATGCGTTTGCGTCATCAATGGCAGATTAGGAACACACGAGATGTTCGACGCAATGTGCGAGTGAGATAAAGACATTGAGACACAGAGACTTTACGTCTTTATTTCGTAATAACTGAGAATTCTGCTATGCCGCAGTTTCTGCTGTCGTCCGTGTTTCTCGTAGGAATGAAAGTCACAGTTGTGCCTCTAACTTCTTCAAATCTAATAACTTGTTCTATCGGGTTGTTTTTGATATTGCCGAAAGTATCTTTTTTAACAAGTCTTCCGTTAATATACAATTCATAATCAACGATATGACGAGAAGCGTCACGGCTTTGATTTGGAGTATATCTGAATCCGCAGATTGATTGTTCTTCTTTAAACTCAAACGTAAGTCTTTCATTATTATCAATATACATCGTCGAGTAAACATTGGCGTCGATGATTTTTCTTGTTCCTTCTTTTGGTTCAATAATGTTAAAGAAATCGTGTGATAAATCCAATTCCTTTATTGCTACGGAACTCTTATTCTCAGTTTCAATATCGTAAGAAATAGCTTTTATAACACAGTTTTTATTGAAAATGAAAGGCTTATCGTATTTCAAAGAATTAGTATTTGGTTCAGAACCGTCGAGAGTGTAAAATACAGCAGCGTCTTTGTCTGAAGATTCAATCTTTACATAATTATCAAAATCACGAGATATTGTAGGTTCTGTAAGTAATACCGGTGCGCAATAAGCTTCTATATTATTGATACACAAAGGACCGCGACTCTCTTCAAAATAGATTATCAGCTTGTCAAGTTCTACAGTGTTAAAACGAACGATACGTTTGTAACCGACAGTCGACAATGTGTCAAAAGCATTGATTTTAAACCATTTGCCGTTCAATTCACCTTCCATATAAAAATCACTGACTCTTTGTCCGAGAGGAATATATTCCTGAAGCACTACCCTATTCATTTTCGCAGGCTTATCAAATGTAAATGAGATAGTTCCGAAGTTGTAGTCATCTTCCGTTGCCCAATAAGTATCCCAATCACCATCAATTACGTTTTCAGCTTTAAAATTACGACCTCTTTCGTTATCGGCATTTACTTTTGCATCTTTTAAGATATTATCTTTCAAGTCATTAGAAATGACATTATACCATTCCATTGCTCTGATAGAATCTAAAGTAGGAATCTTTCCGTCGAGATTTATTGGGAAGTTAAGCAAGAGATTAGCGTTATGTCCCACGCTACGATAATAAATATCAGTAAGTTGCGCGATGCTCTTCACCTGATGATCCTCCCTCTCGTGATAGAACCAACCCGGACGAATTGACACATCCACTTCCGTTGGAATCCAATGCGTTCCATTTTCAGAACCATGAGTGAGATATCTGTGATTATCATCAAATTCCGGATTTATCATACACCAATCGGTGTTGCCTGCCCAGCCCTGCTCATTGCCGACCCAACGTATTGTCTGACAAGTACCTCCGAAAATCATCGCATTAGGATGACGTTTTAAGATAGTGTCGCGGGCGCGCTCGTAATTGTAATACTCCTTAGCATTTATAGAACGAGACTCGTCAGCACCGCCGTAGAAACCATTACCGCCGTTTGCGCCATCGAACCAGAATTCAAACAACTCACCGTAATTACTTGTAAGTTCGTCAATTTGTTTGTGATAAACCTCAACATACTCATCATATCCATATTCCGCATGATTTCTATCCCAAGGCGAGAGATAGAGACCGAATTTGAGACCATGTTTTTTGCAAGCGTCAGAAAGCTCTTTCACCATATCCCCTTTGCCGTTTTTATAAGGAGAGTTAGCGATGCTATAGTCGGTAGTTTTAGTCTGCCAGAGACAGAATCCGTCGTGATGTTTTGCCGTGAGAATCACGCCTTTCATACCACATTGTTTAAGCGTTTGGACCCACTGTTCGCAATCCAGTTCCGTTGGGTTGAAAGTAGCGGCAGGAGTGTTACCGTAGCCCCATTCCAGGTCGTTGTAAGTATTTAAACCGAAATGCACGAAGGCGTAGGTTTCAAGTTTATGCCAATCAATTTGTTGTTGGGTTGGTATTGGTTCGATTGCTTCAGGAACATGATTTGTCACATCCACACAAGATGATAATATGCTAATTATCAATATATAAAGTAATGATTTTTTCATATTTGTGATTTTGTACAAAGGTAAGAAAAAATGCAATTGAATTCCTATTTTACACAATGGATTTCGTTTTTGAATTAAATTTCCTTTCTCTTTTTTACCGCAAAAAAGATGACAAACAGGTAGAGACGTATCAATGTTTCCTGCATATAAACACACATTGCTGCGTCTCATGAGGTTCGCTGTTTTGAGACGCAGCAATTACATATTGTTTATTTTTTATGGTGTAATTGATACGACTCTACATCTATTCCTAACTAAAAAAGCGATTTCTCCAAGGCGGTATTACTGTTTATTATTATTATCAAGATAACATTCTCTTGCAACTGCAATAGCTTTCTTTAATTTGTTTGCTAATAGCTTCTTATCTGGCAGTTTTGTATAATACTGCGCCACTTTAATATGGTTGTTGTCACTTAACATCAGATATTCAATATGTTCGGTATTTCCTTCTGAACATAGAATCAATCCTATCGGGGATTCCTCCCATTCTTTTCTTTCATTCTTATTCAAATATCTGAGATACAACAGCATTTGTCCTTCATACTCTGGTTTGAATTTTCCTAATTTCAAATCAATTGCGACAAGACGTTTCAGTTCTCGATTAAAAAATAGCAAATCAATATAGTAATCGACAGAATCTATTGTAATCCTCTTTTGACGGCAGATGAAAGAAAAGTCACTGCCCAATTCTCGTATAAATTCTTCGATTTGCTTTACAATGGCTGTTTCAAGATCTTTCTCTGTAAAAATATCCGGGAGACCAAGCATATCCAAAAAATAACTGCTTCTAAATATCAGTTCTGGAGGAAGTCTTTTGTTATGCTCCACTTTTTCAAGTTCCATTTTAATTATTTCACTTGGATTTTGACTAATACTGGTTCTAAGAAACAACTGCTTGTCAATCATATCATCTAAAGTCCTAGTATCCCAATGTTCATTACAGCACATTAGCATATAAAACTGTCGTTCTATTGGCTCTTTGATATACATCAGAGTTTTCAGATGTGTCCA
>JAZRNQ010000053.1:0-6295 GCA_045648285.1 Bacteroidales bacterium
CTCAGGTGGTGCTTTCGCTAACGCTTCAGTATTCGCATTAGGTATTATGCCATATATCACAGCTTCTATTATAGTTCAGCTGTTGGGTATGGCAATACCTTATTTCCAACGTTTACAAAAAGAAGGTGAAAGCGGTCGTCGCAAAATCAATCAAATTACACGCTACTTAACAGTTCTTATTGTTGCAGCTCAAGCTCCAGGTTACATCGCTAACTTGCGCGCTCAACTTCCAGCTGAAGCAATTTACCCATTCGTAGCAGGCGGCTCACCAACTTTGTTCTTCTGGATTTCATCAGTAATTATTCTTATAGCTGGCACATTATTCGTCATGTGGCTCGGCGAACGTATCACAGATAAAGGCTTAGGCAATGGTATTTCCTTAATCATTATGATTGGTATCATCGCACGTTTACCTTTCGCATTGTTCGCTGAAGTAGCATCTCGTTTCACACAAGGTCATGGCGGCCCAATCTTCTTCTTGATTGAGATCGTTGTTCTCGTCCTTGTTATTATCATGACAATATTGTTAGTTCAAGGTACACGTAAAATACCAGTACAATACGCTAAACGCGTTGTTGGCAACAAACAATACGGTGGAGTACGTCAATACATTCCATTGAAAGTTAATGCAGCTGGTGTTATGCCAATCATTTTTGCTCAAGCAATCATGTTCGTACCTATCACTATTGCTGGTTTTACACAAAGTGAATCAATGTCAGGCTTCATGTCAGCATTTACAAACATGAACGGATTCTGGTACAATGCAGTATTCTTCTTATTAATCGTTGTTTTCACATACTTCTATACAGCTGTTACAATTAACCCAGCTCAAATGGCAGAAGATATTAAGAAAAATGGCGGTTTCATTCCAGGTGTTAAACCAGGTAAGAAGACTCAAGAATTCTTTGACGATGTTATCTCAAGAATTACTTTCCCAGGTTCTTTGTTCTTAGGTGTAGTAGCAATCATGCCTGCAATAGTTTCAATTCTCGGCGTAAATCAACAGTTCTCACAATTCTATGGTGGTACATCTTTGTTGATTCTCGTTGGTGTTGTATTAGATACATTACAACAAATTGAGAGCCATCTTTTAATGCGTCACTATGACGGTTTAACAAAATCAGGTCGTATTAAAGGTCGCTCAGGAAGAATATAAAGATTTCTAACAATGATTCATTATAGAACTGATAGTGAAATAGAATTGCTTAGAAAAGCTGCTTTACTTGTAGGTAAAACTTTAGGTGAAGTAGGAAAGCATATACGTCCGGGTATCCGTACTATAGAACTTGATAAAATCGCTGAGGAATTTATCAGAGATCATGGTGCAATACCTGCCTTCAAGGGCTATGAAGGATTTCCCGGAAGTCTATGCATCTCCGTCAATGATGCTGTGGTCCATGGTATACCAGGAAACTATGAGCTCCGTGATGGAGATATAGTCTCTATAGATTGTGGAACAATATTAGACGGCTATGTCGGCGATTCTGCATATACTTTTACAGTAGGTGAGGTATCTGAAGAAATTAAATTATTCCTTCAAAGATCAAAAGAGTCTTTATATAAAGGTATCGAACAGGCTGTTTCTGGAAATAGAATTGGTGATATAGGATATGCTATTCAAAGTTATGTTGAACAATTTGGCTACGGTGTAGTTCGTGAATTGGTTGGTCATGGTGTAGGACGCAAGTTGCATGAAGATCCTCAAGTTCCTAATTACGGAAAACGTGGTACTGGAACAAAATTATCTGAAGGCATTGTCATAGCTATCGAGCCGATGATAACTTTTGGAAAGAAGGACATCATTCAGGAAAGAGATGGCTGGACAATTAAAACTAAAGACAGAAAACCAGCAGCACACTTTGAACATGACGTAGCAGTACGTAACGGAAAAGCTGAGATATTATCAAGTTTTGAATGGATTGAAGGAAATCAATAAATAAAAGAATATTATATGGCAAAACAATTGTCGATAGAACAAGACGGAACAGTAGTTGAATCATTGGGTAATGCAATGTTCAGAGTAGAATTAGAAAATGGTCTACAAATTATAGCACATATTTCAGGAAAGATGCGTATGCATTACATAAAAATTCTACCTGGAGACAGAGTACGACTCGAAATGTCCCCTTATGATCTGACAAAAGGACGTATAACATTCAGATATAAATAATTTTTTTTTCTTAAAAAAAAATCTTATCTTTGCACCCGCAAAAAAAGGTAAGTTTACTTTGCTGAAAGAAATTAAAAGGTAATAGAAATAAATATGAAAGTCAGAGCATCAATCAAGAAAAGATCAGACGATTGCAAAATTGTGCGTCGTAAAGGTAAATTGTATGTAATTAACAAAAAGAACCCTAAAGAAAAACAACGTCAGGGTTAATAAAAACGTAAAAATAGAAGAATTATGGCTAGAATTGCTGGTGTTGATATTCCTAACAACAAACAAGGTCAAATTTCATTGACTTATATTTATGGTATCGGTCGTTCACTTGCTAAAGAAATTCTTGCAAAAGCAGGCGTAGATCCAGAGAAAAAAGTTCAAGATTGGAACGATGATGAACAAAACGTTATTCGTACAATCATTGGTGATCAATACAAAGTAGAAGGTGAACTTCGTAGTGAAATTCAAATCAATATCAAACGTTTAATGGATATTGGTTGCTACAGAGGTGTTCGTCACCGTTTAGGATTACCATTACGTGGTCAAAGTACCAAAAATAATGCACGTACTCGTAAGGGACGTAAGAAAACTGTTGCTAATAAAAAGAAAGCCACTAAGTAATAAATAACTTATTGGTTGGATCATAAAAAAACCATTAAAAAATAATTAAAAAAAATGGCAAAAAACACAAAAGTCGTTAAGAAACGTGTTGTGAAGATTGAAGCTGTTGGTAAAGCATTCATTAAAGCTTCTTTCAATAACATCATCATTTCCTTGACAAACAATGAAGGACAAGTCATTTCTTGGGCATCAGCCGGAAAAATGGGCTTCAAAGGTTCAAAGAAGAACACTCCATACGCAGCTCAAATGGCAGCCGAGGATTGCTCTAAAACAGCATATGACTTGGGATTACGTAAAGTTAAAGTATTTGTAAAAGGACCAGGTTCAGGACGTGAATCAGCTATTCGTTCAATCAATGCATCTGGCATCGAAGTAACAGAAATCGTTGACGTTACTCCATTGCCACACAATGGTTGCCGTCCACCTAAACGTAGAAGAGTGTAATTTTTATTAAAATTTTAAAAATTAGTAGTTATGGCAAGATATACAGGTCCTAAAACAAAAATCGCTCGTAAGTTTGGTGAACCAATCTACGGTGCTGACAAAAATTACGAAAAAAGAAATTATCCTCCAGGACAACACGGTGCAGCTAAGAGAAGAAAAAAAGTCTCTGAATATGGTGTACAGTTGATGGAGAAACAAAAAGCAAAATACACATACGGTATTTTGGAACGCCAGTTCAGAAATTTGTTTGAAAAAGCAAATAGAAAAAAAGGTATCACTGGTGAAATTTTACTTCAACTTATTGAATCACGTTTAGATAACTTAGTTTATCGTTTCGGTATCGCTCCAACACGTGCAGCTGCACGTCAAATGGTTAGCCACCGTCATATTACAGTCAATGGTAAAGTTGTCAACATCCCTTCATACTTAGTAAGAGTTGGTGACATCATCGCAGTACGTGAAAAATCTAAGAGTTTGGAAGTTGTTACAAATTCAGTGGAAGGTCACACAAACCGTTATCCATGGTTAGAATGGGATTCAGATAAACTTTGCGGTAAATTCATGTCATATCCAAACCGCGAGGATATTCCTGAAACCATCAATGAACAACTTATCGTTGAGTTGTACTCTAAATAATCGAATATAAACTGATATTATGGCAATATTAGCATTTCAAAGACCCGATAAGGTTATAATGGTAGAATCGACAGACAAACATGGTGTCTTCGAATTTCGCCCACTTGAACCTGGTTTCGCAACTACTATAGGTAACGCTCTCAGAAGAGTTCTCCTTTCTTCTTTGGAAGGTTACGCTATCACTTCAATCAGAATTGAAGGCGTACAACATGAACTCGCACCTATCCATGGTGTTATTGAGGATGTTGCTGATATGGTACAACGTTTCAAACAGGTTCGTTTTAAACAACAAATACCGGGCGAAACATTTGAGAAAGTTAATGTAGTTATCGGTGGCCAAGATAAATTCGTGGCTGGTGATATCAACAAATTCCTCTCAGTGTTTCAAGTGTTGAACCCAGAACTCGTCATCTGCCACATGGACCCTTCAGTGAAATTGTCTATCGAATTGACAATTAACAAAGGTAGAGGATATGTGAATGCTGACGAAAACAAAGTGTTGAATGCACCTATCGACACTATCGCCATAGATTCTATCCACACTCCAATTAGAAATGTCAGCTTTAAATATGAGAACTATCGTGTTGAACAAAAAACTGACTACGAAAAGCTTATATTTGACATCGAAACTGATGGATCAATAAATCCTAAGGACGCATTGGAAGAGGCAGCTAAAATACTTATCTATCACTTCATGCTCTTCTCAGATGAGAGAATAACAATGATGGATGAAAAGAAAGCAGCATCAGAAGACTTAGACGAAAATTCATTACATATTCGTCAACTTCTTAAGACTAAATTAGTCGAGATGGATCTTTCAGTCCGCGCATTGAACTGCTTGAAAGCAGCTGAAGTCGAAACAATAGGTGACTTGGTATCCCTCGATAAGCATGACTTACTCAAATTCCGTAACTTCGGTAAGAAATCTCTTACAGAATTGGAAGAATTGGTAAGAAACAAAGGATTAGAATTTGGAATGAATATCAGCAAATATAAATTAGATAAGGAATAATAAAGATGAGACACAATAAAAAATTTAATCATTTAGGAAGAAAAAGCGCTCACCGCAACGCTATGTTAGCTAATATGGCTTGCTCGCTTATTCTTAACAAACGCATTGTTACTACAGTAGCTAAAGCTAAAGCTTTACGTATCTACGTAGAACCAATGATTACTCGTTCCAAAGATGATTCAACAGTATCACGCCGTACAGTTTTCGCTATGCTTCAAAGCAAAGAAGCAGTTACAGAACTTTTCCGCGAAATTAGCCAAAAAGTTGCTGAACGTCCAGGTGGTTACACACGTATCATTAAATTAGGTACTCGTCTTGGTGACAGCGCTGAGATGTGTATGATGGAACTCGTTGACTACAATGAAATTTACACAGGCAACGACAAGAAAGCTGCTAAACCAGCTAAAGCAACTCGTAGAAGAAGCACAAAGAAAAAAGCTGAAGCTACAGTTGAAACTACAGTAGAAGAAAATACTGCAGAATAATATTTCAAAATTAAAAGACCTGACATTTTGGTCGGGTCTTTTTTTTAAGATTCATTTACTAAACTAAAAATAAAATTTACTATGAGCAGAATAGCATACGTACACGCACGTCAAATATTAGATTCACGCGGTAATCCAACAGTTGAAGTTGATGTAGTTCTCGAATGCGGTGTTAAAGGTCGCGCTTCAGTTCCATCAGGTGCTTCAACAGGTGTTAACGAAGCTCTCGAACTTCGTGACGGTGACAAAAATTGTTATTTAGGTAAAGGTGTTCTTAAAGCTGTTGCTAATGTTAACGGTCCTATCGCTGAAACTTTGATAGGCATGAACGCATTAGATCAAATCGCTATCGACGAAGCAATGATCGCTCTCGACGGAACAGAAACAAAATCTAAGCTCGGTGCTAATGCAATACTCGGCGTTTCTTTAGCTGTTGCTAAAGCTGCTGCTGAATATCTCGGCTTACCACTTTACAAATATATCGGCGGTGTTAATTCTTACACACTTCCAGTTCCTATGATGAACATCATCAACGGTGGTGCTCACTCAGATGCTCCTATCGCATTCCAAGAATTCATGATTCGTCCTGTAGGCGCATCATCATTCCAAGAAGGCATCCGCATGGGTACAGAAGTATTCCACAACCTCAAGAAAGTTCTCAAAGACCGTGGCCTCAGCACAGCTGTAGGTGATGAAGGTGGTTTCGCTCCAAATCTCGAAGGTACAGAAGACGCTCTTAACGTAATCCTCCAAGCTATCAAAGCAGCAGGTTACGAACCAGGTAAAGACGTTACTATCGCTCTCGACTGCGCTTCTTCAGAATTCTTCAAAGATGGTAAATATGACTACACTTGGAAACAAGAAGGTGGTGCTGTTTACTCAAGCAAAGAACAAGCTGAATACCTCGCTAAACTCGTTGCTGAATATCCAATCGAT
>JAZRNQ010000054.1:0-9351 GCA_045648285.1 Bacteroidales bacterium
TTTCTTGAGGCTTGTCTTTGCATAAGTCCTTGCATCTATAGGTCGTTCTGCATCTTCAGGAATCATATACAGATTGCCTTTCCTCTCCACTCCAGCAATGCGACCTTGCTCGCACAATAGTCTTACTCGTCTTGCTGAGATTCCCCATTTAGCAGCCGCTTCCGAAACTTTAATATATTTCATATTATTCCTATTTTGTGATTTTTAATGCAACAAATATACATATATTATTCCTATTTTTGATATTTTAGGAATAAAACAAATTGAATTTAATTAGGAATTAGGAATGTGGAATTAGGAATGATAGTAGAGACGCGTCAATGTTTCCTTTAAAATAAACACACATTGACACGTCTATGGTTAATTAGGAATTTTCTTTTATCATTCGTCAATCGTCTTTAGCCAAACAAAAAAAGGAGCCTCAGAATTTCTGAAGCTCCTTCGTTGTACCCAGGGCCGGGATCGAACCGGCACGAGTGTTACCTCATCGGTTTTTGAGACCGACGCGTCTACCAATTCCGCCACCTAGGCATTAATTTCAATGATCGGTTTGCGAGTGCAAAAGTAGTAAAATTTTTGTTACGACAAAGAAAATTTTTATTATTTTTGCAAAAATTTTAAAACACACTTAAAATTAACGTCATGCAAGAGCCTTTAGTATCAATTTTTTCAGGTAGAGCCACTCGCTATTTGGCAGATGAAATCGCTAAACATTATGGCAAACCACTCGGACAATCAAGCGTTTTGGTTTTCGCCGACGGTGAATTCCAACCAAGTTTCGATGAAAATATCCGCGGAAGAGATGTCTTTTTGATTCAATCAACATTCCCACCAACAGAAAATATGATGGAATTATTGTTGATGGTTGATGCTGCAAAACGCGCTTCAGCACGTAGAATCATCGCCGTTATCCCTTATTTCGGCTTCGCACGTCAAGATAGAAAAGACCGTCCTCGTATCAGTATCGCAGCTAAATTGATGGCTGACTTATTGACAACAGCTGGTGTTACTCGTATCATCACTATGGACATCCACGCTGACCAAATCCAAGGTTTCTTCAACGTTCCTGTTGATAACATCTTCGCATCAAAGATTTTCGTTCCTTATATCGAAAGCCTTAACTTACCTAATTTAATGGTAGCTTCTCCAGACGCTGGCGGTACTCGTCGCGCTGCTTCATACGCAAAGATGTTGAACACTGTGTTCTCAATCTGTCACAAACAACGTTCAAAACCAAATGCTATCGAACAAATGTTGCTCATCGGTGACGTTAAAGATAAAGACGTTATCCTCATCGACGACATGATCGACACAGCTGGCACAATCACAAAGGCAGGTCAATTAATTAAAGATAGTGGTGCTCGTAGCGTCCGCGCTGTTGCAACTCACCCAATCTTCTCAGGTAGCGCAATGGAAAGAATCGAAAACTCTGTGTTCGACGAAGTTATCGTAACAGATACTATCCCATTGACAAACCCAAGCAGCAAGATTCACGTTCTTTCAACAGCTCCTCTCTTCGCAGAAGTTATCAAACGCGTTGAAAACTACGAATCATTAAGCGACTTATTCAAGAAATAAAAACCGTACGGACGTGGCTTGCCGCGTCCCTACACATTATAAATTATTAACAAACAAATTAAAAATTAAATTATGAATTCAGTATCATTGAGCGGTTCTCTTCGTGAGAACGTAGGGAAAAAAGATGCTAAACAATTACGCGCTAATGGCTTAGTTCCATGCGTTATCTACGGTAACGGTGAAGAAATCCGTTTCGCAACAGAAGCAAAAAGCTTCAAAACTATCCTCTTCACTCCAGAAACTTACATCGTTGACTTCACAATCGATGGTAAAGTTTACCGTACAGTTCTCCAAGATATCCAATATCACCCACTTACAGACGAAGTTCTCCACGCTGACTTCTTACACGTAACAGAAGAAAAACCTATCACAGTTACTCTTCCAGTTCGCACAGAAGGTACATCTCCAGGTGTTATGCGCGGTGGTAAACTCAAAGTTAGAATCCCACGCCTCAAAGTTAAAGGCTTAATCAAAGATCTTCCAGCTTTCGTTATGGTAAACATCTCTGAATTAAATGTTAACCAAGCTATCAGAGTTAAAGACCTCACAATTGAAAACGTTACTCCATTAGTGGCAGCTAACAACATCGTTTGCGACGTTAAAGCTAAGAAATCAGCTATCGCTGAAGAAACAGAAGAATAATTCTTTGTTAAAAATACTACTCAATATAAAAGAGGAGCTAGAAATAGTTCCTCTTTTTTTTATTGGCAAAAGACGAATGTCTAAAGGCGAAAGTTGAGCGGCAAAAAAAACTTTAGCCTTTAGCCTTTAGCCTTTAGCCTTTTTCCTATCTTTGCACCATGAAATATTTAATCGCTTGTCTAGGAAATATCGGTGTCGAATATGATAATACACGACACAATATCGGCTTTAAAGTGGCTGATTATCTTAATGATGATTTAAAAGGAACTTTTACAACATCACGACTCGCTCAGGTTTCAGAACTGAGATATAAAGGTCGCACCATGGTCGTGATTAAACCAACGACATATATGAACCTCAGCGGTAAGGCAGTCAAATATTGGATGCAACAGGAAAAGATTCCAATTGAAAACGTTCTTATAGTTCTCGATGAAATAGCTCTCCCTCTCGGAACATTACGCATGAGAAAAAAAGGTAGCGACGCCGGACATAACGGTCTCGCTAATATCATAGAAAGCCTAGGTACAAATGTCTTCCCAAGACTTCGCTTCGGAATCGGCGACGACTTCCCTCGCGGTAAACAAATCGATTTCGTACTCGGTAAATGGAAACCTTCAGAACTTGATATCATCGAACCTCGCCTCGAAGTCGCGGCTAACTTCATCAAAAGCTTCGTTACTCAAGGCGTCGACCAGACTATGAATCAGATGAATAATAAATAATTAGGAATTAGGAGTTAGGAGTGAGGAATTAGGAGTTGAGGTTTAATTAAGAATGAATAATTAAACATTAGCCATTAGCCGTTAGCCATTATACATTTTGAATTAATAAAATAATTAGTAAAACCTTTTACTATTTTTTCGTATATTTGCAAATCTTTTAAAAAATAAGATGATGAAAAGAAAATCTTTACTTTTAATCGTGATGGTGTTCGCATTGGCATCATTGACAACAATCAATGCACAGGAAAAGAAATCTTTAATCGGTGAGCATTTGTCAATCAGTGGTTGGATGAACATCCAATATGATTATGAAAGTCAGTTACAAAATGGTGGTGAATCATTAGACGTTATCAGCAACACTTTCAATGTACGTCGCGCTCGTCTCGACTTCAAAGGTAATTTGTGTAAAAATGTCGAGTTCCGTGTTCAAGGTGATTTGGCAGGCACTCCAAAGTTAGTCGATGGTTTTGTTAAGATTAAATTACACAAACACTTCAACATCCAAACAGGTCAGTTTAAGATTCCTTTCACATTTGAAAATCCTCAGTCACCTCTTACACTCGAGGGTATAGAATACGCTCAAGTTATCAGCAAACTCTCAGGTTATACTGATATTTCTGGCGTTTCAACATACTCTGGCGGTCGTGACGTCGGTGTTATGATTTACGGTAACTTCTTCAGTTTTGAACGTAACGGAAAAGAAATTCCTATCCTTACATATAAATTAGGTGTGTTTAACGGTAACGGCATGAATAAAAAAGATGCTAACCTTTTGAAAGACATCGCAGGTAGCGTTGAAGTATGCCCAGGCGTTGAAGGCTTGATGCTCGCAGCTTCATATTATGGTGGTAATTATTATCTTAATGCTGATGCTAAAAACGCTAACAGAGATCGTTTGACTTTCGGTGGTAAATATGAAAACGGCAGACTTACAGTACGTTCAGAATATATCACTGGTAAGACAGATATGGCTAACAAAGATGGTATCTACACTCTTAATTCAGACGGTTTCTATGTAGCCGGAGGTTATTGGTTCAATATGAAAGACCAAAGAATACGTCCTGTTGCACGTTACGATTTCTTCAGACAAGACGTCAGCGATCCAGAGAAAAACTCAACATATTATATGGTCGGTATCGACTGGTGGCCATACAAAAACCTTCGTCTTTTAGTCAACTACACAATGAAAGACAAACCAGGATTTGAAAATATGGGCAACTTATGGCAAGCACAACTTTCTGTTAAGTTTTAAAAGTTTTAAAGGAGTTAGGAATTAGGAATTGAACCTTTTCTTAACTCCTTTTTTATAATTAACAATTAAATACCTTAAACCTTAAGCTTTAAACCTTAAACTAAAAGACTGTTGACCGTTGTCTGTAGTCTGTTGACTTTGAAAAACTAATTTAAACTAAATATGAAAACAAGAAAACTAAAAGCTTTATTCTTAAACGAGGACTGGCTAATTGTAGCATTAGGCTTCGTAGTCTTGGCACTGATAGCGTTCGTGCCTTCTTTTATGGTTCACATCAAGATGTTGAATGTTGAGACATTACATACAACTTCAGGTTGGATTGATACTATTTACACATTCGTGTTTTTATTTCTGATTATTTTAATTTCCACCCTTGCCATGAAACGAGATGCCAAGGGCGTTTTCTTATCTTTTGTAGTGATATTCGTACTCACTATGTTGTCGCAGTTTCTTGCGAGTCTTCCATTCTGTAAGGAATACGGAATCGAGTCGGTGCTGTTTGCTGTTCTTTTCGGGTTGATAATAAGCAATGTCTTTGGCGTGCCGGAATGGATGAAGTCGGCGATACAGAGTGAGTTCTATATAAAAATAGGTATTATTTGTTTAGGCGCTACCATCATCTTTGGCGAAATCGTCAAATCCGGAGCGTACGGATTGGCGCAGGCGCTCTTGGTCGTACTCGTGGTCTGGTACTTCGGCTTCTGGCTCTCACGCAAGATTTTTAAAGTCGATGATGAGATGTCGACTATGATTGCTAGTTCGGTGAGTATCTGCGGCGTGTCGGCAGCTATCGCGACATGCGGCACAATCAAAGGCAACCAGAAGAAACTCAGCTACGTCATTTCTTTGGTCATGGTCGTTGCCATACCTATGTTGTATATTATGCCGATACTTTGTAACTGGCTTCTTCCTATAATCTTCCCTGACAACAGTGTAGCTGCTCAGCAGGTGGCAGGAGCATGGATTGGAGGCACGATTGATACAACAGCGGCAGTTGCAGCCTCAGGAGAAATTCTTGGTAATATTGCTGGCGACACTGCCGTTATCGTCAAGGCTTCGCAGAATGTCTTGCTCGGTCTCGCTGCTTTCGGCATCTCTTTGTTCTGGTCGTTGCGCGACACCAACGGCGTTATGGAGACAAAAGGCACTATGATATGGCATCGTTTTCCAAAGTTCGTTTTGGGAATGATAGTAGCGTCTGCAGTGTTCAGCATCTGGTTTAACGGCGGTGTGGAGATAGACGGAAACATGGTAAAATATAAATCTCTGGCGAAGAACTTCCAAGGAATATTCTTCTCGATAGCATTCGTATGCATCGGACTAGAGACACGCATCAAAGAGATTTTCAACAAAGAAAACAGAGCCTCGCTGAAAGCATTCCTCACAGCGCAGACGTTTAATGTAGCGTTTACGTTTATTGTAGCTGTAGTGATATTTGGGTTTATTGCTAACTAGTTAGGAGTTGGGAGTTAGGAGTTTTCTTAGCTCCTTCTTAAAATTAATATAACTACATTACCTTAAGCCTTAAACCTTAAACCCAAAATAGATTGCAATATTTTTCTCTATTCCGTTCTTTTTCATGTTGAAAAAAAATATATTTTTGCAATCACAGAGAATATATCTTTTTGAATTACAAATTTAAAATTTATCAATATGAGAAAAACTTTACTTTTAGCGATTATGTGCGTATTTGCATTGTTTGGCAATGTTAATGCACAGGAAACAATTGAGTGGACTGCTACCCAATCATTCCCATCATGGTGTAATCCAATTGCAGATTATTTCAATTACAGCGTAGTTCAGCAGATTTATACAGCTGAAGAATTACAAGGCAAAAAAGCCGGTACTATCAATAAAGTTTCATTTAAATATAACACAGGTGCTGCTGTAGTACGTAATGTTGTTGTTTATATGAAAAATATTGATAAAACATCTTTCGCTAATGGAACAGACTGGGTTGCTGTAAGTGATGCAGATATAGTATATGATGGCACATGGGCAATACCAGCATTGGGAAATTCTGAAATAGAAGTTGCTATTGATTTTACAAAAGGTTTTGAATATACAGGCGGCGACATATTGTTGTGTATGTATGACAAAACAGGTTCTGCAGTGACAATGAACTATAACCAATTCGTTGCTGGTTACAATGAATCCTATGCTTTAAGAACATTATATTGCAATTCTTCAAGTGCTATTGATATGAGTGCTATCTCATCAGTTTCAGGTACAACTTATGCATATACAAATCATATTAAGTTTACTCTTGGAGCTAATGAAGGCGGTGACGATAACGAAGAACCAGAACCAACACCAGACCCTACTCCAGAACCAACACCAGACCCTGAAGTCCCAGGTTTGGTTACAGTAGAAATTGGTGCTGATCAAAATCCAATAGCAACAAATTATTCTTTGCCTGTAACTGACTATACCAAATATTCTATCTCACAACAAGTGTATACAGAAGAAGATTTCGGTGGTCGTCTCGGTACAATCAGCAGTGTAGCTTTCAAATTGGCTAACAGCGTTTCTGCTGTTACAAGACAATATGAAGTTTATATCAAACATATTGAACGTGACAATTTGGTTGGCGGATATGAGCCTGTTACTGCTGCTGACAAAGTTTATGATGGTGAGATAGAAATTTCAGGCGTTAAAGATTCTTGGCTTGTAATTCCTTTCAGCCAAGCTTTCGATTACACTGGCGGTAGTGTTATGGTTTGCGTTTATGATAAGACAGGTGAAAAAGCTGACCCTAACTATCATATCTTCTACACTTTCAATACTGAAGATACAAAAAGAGCAATGTTCAGTACAAGTAATATTGCAGCTTTTGACGTAAATAGCTTATCATCATATATGACAGCATTTAAAAATTATGTCAACCAAGTAAGATTCGAATTGGAAGGCAAAGCTGTTGTTAAAGTTACTCCAGAAACAATCAACTTGGGCGAAACAATGCTCGGTGGTTATTGGTCAGAAGAAAAACCTTATGAAGTAAGCGTCAAAGCTATCAGCACATCAATCACTGATATTAAAGTTGACAACGACTTTTTCGTATTGCCAGAAAATATCGACTATACAGCAAATCCTATCGTTATGGAAGTTGCTTATAACGAAAACGCAACTGTAAATGGTGAAGTTAATGGTAACCTTATCGTTTCTTACGCAGATACAACATTAGTCGTTCCAATGACAGCAAATGCTTACACACCAGTAGCAGGCGACGTTTATGAAATCGCTAAAGAAATTACATTGACAGACGGTAAATATTCAGACTCTCCAGAATTTGATGCTTTACACGACAACTACTTATTGCCAAGAGAAGCAGAAAATGCTGTTACACCAGATGCTGTTTACTCATTTGAATTAGCAGAAAAATCTCTCTTGATTGCTAAAGTTGAAGGTGCAAATGCAAAGATGGCTATCTACAAAGAAGGCTTCGAAGGCAAAGGCGGTCCTTCAAATGACAATAACTTCAAAGGTAATGTAGAAATCACTTCAGAATTCTTCTTCGATTTCAATGAAGAAGTCTTGAACGGCTGGACAGTTAAGAATAACTATAATAATGCAAATAACTGGGAAATAGTTAAAGCTGGTGTTGATGGAACAAATTGTATCATTTCTTATTCATATAGAACAAATACATATCCAAATTACTTCACTGCTGATAACTATATCATCACAGAGAAAACATATAATGTCACAGAAAATTCAAAATTATCATTCGATGCTATGTGTGACGTTTTGCAAGAAGGTACAATAGACCACGTTAAGGTTGAAGTTTCAAAAGATGGCGAAACAATGACGTTCATCGAAGAAATCGCTCCTGCTTCAGGTGTATTTACAAATTATGTCGTTGACCTCGGTGCTAAGTTCGCTGCATTAGGTCTTGAATATGGCGATTATCATATCGTTTTACATCATAAAGAAGAAAGCATGTTCTACGTTTGCGTCGATAACATCAGATTGTCAAATCCTTCAAGCGCAAAAACAAGAAGCGAATCTGATGTTGATGAAATCTATGCTGTTGAATATCCTGCAGGTAAATATTATGTAGTTGCAGCTGCTGAAGGCGAGTTCACTTTCGACCTCCAAGTTATCGACCCAGAAGACTTGCCAGCAACTCCAGCTAACGTTGTCGCTACAACAATAGATGAATTCTCAATCGAATTGACATGGGAAGCTGCTGATAACGCTACAAGCTACAATGTCTATCGCAATGACGAATTTGTTGCAAACGTAAAAGAATTATCATATTTAGATGAAAAATTAGATCAAAACACAGATTATTGCTATGTCGTAAGAGCTTACAACGATATCATGGAATCTGTAGCTTCAGAAAAAGCTTGCGCTAAGACATTGAAACTCACTCTTACTCCTCCAACAGAAATCTCAGCAGAAGCAACAAGCACAACAACTATCGTCTTGACATGGTCAGAAGTTGAAAAAGCTGCTGGTTATAAAATCTACTGGGGCGAAGAATTAGTTGACATCGTTTCAGAAACAACTTATACAATTGAAGGCTTGACTCCAAGTACAGAATACTGCTACACAGTTTCAAGTGTCAACAAAACTGTTGAATCATTCGATAAATCAGATTTCGCTTGCGCAGTGACATTAGATATCGTTCCTGCTGTTCCTGCTAATGTAAAAGTTGAAGCAACAAGCTCAACATCTGTGAAAGTTTCATGGGATGAATCAGATAATGCACAACGTTATTATATCTATAGCGCAGATACTTTGGTGGCAAAGACATCTTATACATATTACAACATCGTTGGTTTGACACCTGATACAGAATACTGCTACACAGTGACAGCTGTTAATGGTGAAGTTGAATCAGAAGAATCAGAAGTAGCTTGCGGTAAGACAGAACCAGATGGCATTACAGAAATCGCTTCTTCATTCAATGTTTATCCAAACCCAGTCAACGACAAACTTTATATCGAAGCAGAAGTTGAAATCGAAGAAGTTGTAGTTTACGATGTTTATGGAAGACTACAAGACTACAACACTACAAGACTACAAGGTAATGTGGCTGTTGATGTTAAAGACTTAAACAATGGAGTTTACTTCGTGAAAGTCGTTACAAGAAATGGTGAAGTTGTAAAACGTTTTGTTAAGAAATAATTGGCTATCAGCAGTCAGCAGTTA
>JAZRNQ010000055.1:0-9362 GCA_045648285.1 Bacteroidales bacterium
TTGCCGAGACCTTCGAGCATCTGCTTGAATGTCATGAACAGCATATATGGTATCAATGAGAACGTGACTGTATAATAATAACCGTCCAAGATACCGAGTACCGACTCCGGCTGACCGAACAGACGCAGCATAGGATTGATAGCAAGAAGAAGTCCACAGAGTATGATGCTTATCATGACATTAAGCAGCATCGAGTTTTGGAATAATATTCCCGACTGCAGACGTTCGTTTCTCGCATGATGTATACCCACCAAAGGAGTAAGACCCATTGCGATGCCGAGGCCAATCATGGTAATGTTAGTGATGATAGCACTCGAGAGCGACACGGCAGACAACTCCACCGCACCGAGACGGCCCACCATGATGGTATCCATCACCTGCACCAGCTGCTGTCCCGCGAACGACAATATCACCGGGAACGCAATACGAAGATTTTGTATGTAATATCTTTTGTTTATCATATTTTTTTAAGTCAACAGACAACAGTCATTAGCCATTTGACTTTAGCCATTTGCCTTTAGCCATTTTCCATTTGCCTTTAGCCATTTTCCATTTGTCTTTAGTCAACAAAAAACGTCCTGTCGAACCTTAACTTCTGCATTTACAAAAGGACGTCGGTTCAGCAAGACGTGCGGGTGCAAAGATACGAAAAAAATCCTACCCCACCATATCATTAATATCATAATAAAGAAGTCTTGTTATATTATCAGATTCTTCTTTTCTAAGATATTGGAAGTCGTTGTTTTCATAAAAAGACAATGCTGCGGAATAAGCGTCAACCGTTATAAAACGACAGCCAGTCTTATTATCAACAAGAAAATACGATTTAATGAAATCAAGCATTATGGAACCTATTCCATTTCCATGAAAATCCTCATCAACACCCAATCGGCATATCTTAACTGCAGGATAGCTTCTGATACGTTTCTCGTTTACAAAACGAGTACGTCTAAAACGATTAAATTCCGTTCTATCATTGAAATCTGTCAATGAAACTCTGTCGTTAGCCAAACTGAAATAACCAATAACCTTCTTTGATTCTTTATGCTCGAAAATATAAGTTACTGCCAATAAGGCTTTTCTATACAAATCCGATTGATTCAAGATAAAGTCGTTCAAGTCAGCATCGCCACAATTGAACGACTTCACTCTCTCATCTTTTTGCAATCTTCGCACTTTATAAGCGCTAAAATCACCATTATGAAAATTAGTCATAAATTATCCCTCAAAGATCTTCATTATCATTTCATAATTCCTGATACGTCTAGCCTTCTTTTCTGGATCTTCATAACGTTTTTCATTCATGCGCTCTTCAAATCTACGAGCGTCTTCTCCGTACAATATCGGAGTTTCTTTAATTGGACGTGCCATAACTTTTAGTTTTTTAAATTCATTGCAAAATTACATCCAAACTCATTAAAAGTCAAGAACTTTTTTCTTAAAAATTATTAAGAGAAAATGTGAATTTTGAACTAGGAACTAAGGCTTTTGAACTCTGAACTTTCAATTATGAATTATGCATTATGAATTATGAATTGAATTAGGGCGTTCCGGCGAAGCCGTCGGGCTTTCCGCTATATCTTTGCTCGCTCCGCTCGCAAAGGATGCCGCTCCAATCCCTAACGCATGGGAGGCTACCAACTCCAAGTCGCGAGGCACAACAAATGGTCACTGAGCCTGTCGAAGTGATTTATTTTCTCTCGCAAAGACGCAAAGAAACGCAAAGAAATTATAAAAAGTATCGCAAGTATCTTGCGGACGAATAATCCGCGAGATACTTGCGATATATGGAGGTCTCCGCGACACTTTGCGACTCTGCGAGAGAAACAACTATTGTTTTTCCTCTTTCTCGTTGTCTTGTAGTCTCGTTGTCTTTGCGTCTTAATTAAACATCATCGCTCCGGGAACAATACCGACTTCAAATTTTGTCACGAAATTGCCGTTGGAGTCATAGCGTAACACATCGCCGTTCTGCACGTAGTTCTTAACGTCTGTAAGATAAATGTCACCGTCTTCTGAAACTGCCACTGTCGAAAATACCTTAGGACTGTTGTCCGTTGTCTGTTGACTGTTGACAAAAGGAACTGTAGGTAAAGTTTCGTCATCAACCGACATCTTGTATAAATCCAATGTGCCGAAGCCGCCGTTCAAAATATAGAGGTTCTCCCCTGCTTTGTCAATAGCCATTGATGATGGATAATCGCCTTCTGCGAAGTCGAAGCGTTTTGCAATCTCTCTTGTCTTTGGATTGATGCAGAACAATGCTGGCTCGCATGGTGGCATGTAACCGCCGCTGCACAAAACCCAGATGTTGTTGCTCTTATCTAAGACGATACTATGTGGTTCCGCTGTAACAGCCATCTCATCAACGAGTTTGTCAGTCTCAATATTCACAAATTGTATAGTCGAATTTGACGTTCCTGGCTGATAATAATTCGACCAGTTTGTCACCACGACTTCATTGCCAACACGTACCATTTTTTCCGTTGTGTTGCCTGTCTCCACGAATCCTGTCTTCTGCATAGTCTCAGGATTGAATATCCAAAGTCCGGTTGACTCTTGGTCGGAGAGATAGGCCTTGTTTTTATCGATAAGCATGATATGTCGTGGCGATGTCACACCGTCTAACTTAGCCTCGTATTTCATCGTTTTCTCATCGACTTTATAAACGTACTTGCTGTTATTCACAACGATATACATTCCGTTCTCATCAATCGCCATGGAGTTTGCCACGTCACCGAGCGGAGCGAGATTGACTTTATAAAACAAATTGTTTTCCACGGTGTCAGCTTCTGGATCATAAAACGTCAATGATGAATTGGCGTAAGTGAATGTTCCTTCATTCAAAATAAACAAGCCTTTAGCGATATTCTTGTCTTGCGGGTCTTTGTTATCTGGATTACATGAAACGAATGATAATATAATTCCTAATAATAAAATGTTAAAGAGTGTTTTTTTCATAGTTTTTCTTTTTTATGTCAACGGACAACTGTCAACTGTCAACAGTTCTTGGGTATGCAATGCTGCTGATTTTGTCAATACAATATTTCTGTCTTCAACAAGCTCAGACTCGTGGACAATATCTGTTGTCCGTTGTCTGTTGTCTGTTGACTTTTCTTATAATTTAAATTCTAAATAAACTTCATAACTGCGTCCTGGCATCGCACGCCAGAGTACAGTCTGATAATCGTTGTTTGTTAAATTGTTAATTCTAAATTCTAATCTAAATTTATTCAACTGTTTTCCTAATGAAAGATGATGCAATGTGTAGTAAGGCAAATCGTAAGCGAAGAAGTCGTCGTCGTTCATACTTGTCTTTCTCTTACCTGTAAATTCAAAGGTGTAATTCAGATTCCATGTCTTCCATCTTGCTTCAGCAAAAGCGTTGGCGTGATGTTTCGGAATGTAAATCAACTGTTTTCCATCGGAATCGTATTGCTGTGCGTATTCGCTTTCGTCTGTTGTATGACTATAGACATAATTTCCTGAAAGAGTGAAATTCCACAAAGCATATCTGTAGTTAGCTTTGACATGAAACTCCGCTCCTCGTGCCAAGACTTCCGACACGTTCTTCGGCATCCAATAACGATAAGTCGTCGGAACCCACTGTATCCAGTCTTTCACCTTGGAATAATACAATCCAGCTCTTAAATCTAAATTAAAATTAAGATTTTCATAAAGATAGTTGACATCGAAATCTACTGTCTTGCCATTCTCGCCTTTGAGGTTTTCGTTGCCACCTGGATTCCAGTACAAGTCATTCAATGTCGGATTTCTGTAATTATGACTATATCCTGCATTGAAACTCAATCCTTTGACGAAAGGAGTTCTGTAAGTGAGCGTCGCTGTCGGGAAAAATCCAGCAGATTTCTCATTGACAATGTCGTTACGCAATGTCATTCTTAAATCCAAATCATTGAAAATCTTGCCATCGACGGCTGCGTAAAAAGAAAGGATATTTCTTTTTTTACCACCATCCCCCCGTAGAGACGCAAAATTTTGCGTCTCTACCGATGGTATATAATTCGATGATGTCACGTTCTCATTATCCCATTGTATTTTGGCATACAGCTTCCAGTTTTTATACAAGTCTTGCTGCAAGTCAATGATTTGTCTGAAGACATTCGACTTGTTCAATGAGTTATTCTGCGTGACTGGATTTCCGTTAGATGTATACGACTCCAAGAAATAAGTCTGCACTTCATGAAAATAAGCAGTCTTCAGCTCTACCCTGCCTGTGTTCCAATAACATTTATACGACAAGACATTTCGAGAGAAATCGTTATCTGCATATTCCTTTGTATTATTGAACACGTTAGGCATTATCTGCGGATAGTTTCTGTGACTGAACTGATTCCACGAGACGAATGAGAGAAGCGAGTTCTTGAATCGCAGCTGGAATTCTGGCATGAAACCGTAATCGAAGAAATCGGCATTTTTCTGTTTCATCTCTTGATATGGAATCGTAGCGATGTTGGTGTAAGTGAAATCATTATCACTTGAATTACGATACGCTTTGACTCTTGCGATGAAGTTTTTAGCGGAATATCCGACAGTTAAATACGAACCCCAAGTATTGAAACTACCGTAAGTCTGTCGTACATCGAGTATGAGTCCTTCATTGAATTTCTGATTGTTACCGATGTTCACCACTCCGCCGAGTCCTCCGCTGTTGGCAGAAGTCTTGCTTCCCCATTGAAGGGAGATCTCATCGGTGAAGAAAACGGGTATCATGCTGAAATCCACCTCTCCGAGAGCTGGAGAGTTGAGTTGGAATCCGTTCCATAAAACCAAGGTATGACTCGATGTCGTTCCGCGAAATGACGCCGATGCCGTTCCGCCCGGACCGTATGTCTTGATGAAGACTGGAGAATGCTGGATGAGCAGCTGCGAAAGTGAAACCGTCTTAAGACGTTTTATCACCGCAGTGTCAATCTTACGCTCCATGGTTTTCTGTTGCACCTTATTATTAATATACGACGCGCTTATCTCGATATTTTCGAGCATAATAGTATCGTTCTGCGCCGAGGCAGCAAGACTTAACGCAAGGAAAAACGACAATATTATTAACAGACGACGTCTCATATCAGCTTTGGGCTATGAGCTGTGAGCAATGAGCATTGAAACTTTTTCGTGGACAAAATCTGTTGACAGTTGTCCGTTGACTGTTGACATTTTTTTTAAACATAATTTTAAGTTTTAGTTAATAAATAAGTTAATTAACGTAAAACTTTCCAGTAAGATTTGTCGATTTCTTGTTACAGATATTTCGACCGACTCTTATCCCGAAAGTCTCTTTTTTAAGTCCACAAGACAACATGACAACAAGTCAACAAGCACTTTAATACAGCTTGTAGTCTTGTGGTCTTGTAGACTTGTAGTCTTCAAATAAACGGCAGGTCTTCTGACTTACTCCTTACGTTCGGCGTCTTCCCATCTTTTTGGGGTAAAAGAAAGTGACATAATGTCGAACGCTGTTAGAGATCACAGCAGCGGGAACTGTCCGGGATTCACACCCGATTCCCTATTGAGTCCTTACGGACACCATTTATCGTTGGCAAAGATAATAAAAAGTCTAATGGCTAATGGCTAAAGACTAAATTTTTTTTTAGGCTATTGGCTGTTGGCTATTGGCTGTTGACAGATCGGTCGCTGAGCTTGTCGAAGCACTAAGCTTTGCCTTCGACAGGCTCAGGCACCGCTTAACTCTGAACTCTGAACTCTGAACTTTGAACTTTGAACTCTGAACTCATTGACTTGTTGTCTTGTTGTCTTGTTGTCTTATTGTCTTGTTGTCTTGTTGTCTTTAAAAAAATCCCTCATACCCTTAGTTCCTTAGTTCCTCAACTCCTAACTCCCAACTAATACTCCTTCACTCTTCCTTTCACTTCGCCATTCTTGTATGTGCATTCACTCTTGACGCTGCCGTCTTCGTAATATTCTGTTGCTGGTCCATTGGCGACATTATCGGAAAACGTCTTTCTTGTCTTCACGTTGCCATTTTCGTAATATGTCTCCTGCACGCCTTCAAACTTACCATCTTTGTAAGTGTACATCACATACTTAGGACCTTGTGTCTTTTCTGCATACAGATACCATGTAGTCACACCGTCTCTATTGCCGGCTTTATATTCCGACTCCTCTTGAATGAAGCCTTTATCGGTGTAAAGCACAGAAGGACCGTCAAGCAGTCCTGCTTTATATCCTTGTTTTGACGCCATCTTGCCGCCTCTGTTCCAAGAATAGCTATATCCATCTATCACATCATTTTTATAATCAATCTTCTTGA
Source organism: Bacteroidales bacterium (assembly GCA_045648285.1). Lineage (GTDB taxonomy): Bacteria > Bacteroidota > Bacteroidia > Bacteroidales > F082 > Limimorpha. Next base: position 6,290 of record JAZRNQ010000055.1, read on the forward strand.
TGATATTAGCATATTTGTCAAACTCGAGATAGAGTCCGTCTTTTTTGTCTTCTTTATAATGAATGATATAATGTGGAAGCTCTGTGTTAGAATGTGTCTCCACCCAAGCTCCTTCTTTCATTCCGTTCACCACATTGCCTGAAACTTTTATCGTTCCATACATCTGTTCAAACATTCCGTCAGCCATGGTACTCACTCTGACGTTGTATATCTGCTGAGAAAAAGCTGTCATAACGAACAGCATCATCACTATTGTTAAAAATGTCTTTTTCATACTTTTAAAGTCAACGGACAACAGTCAACGGTCCTTGTCCAATTTTAATTTTATTAATGTTTTAAAAAGCAAAGGATGCGATGAATATAAAGCAAAGGACGCGATTCATCGCGTCCCTACTTGTTGTCTTGTTGTCTTATTGTCTTGTAGACTTAATATATTCATCAATACCTTTAGCAGCTTTCTTACCTGCGCCCATAGCGAGGATTACTGTAGCTGCGCCGCTCACTGCGTCACCGCCAGCGAAAACGCCCTTGCGTGTTGTCTGCATTGTGACTTCGTCAGCGATTAAGCATTTATGCCTGTTAGCTTCAAGTCCTTCTGTTGTACTTAAAATCAATGGGTTTGGCGAAGTACCGAGTGACATGATAACCATATCGACATCGAGGATGAAGTCGGAACCTGCTTTCTCGACAGGGCTTCTTCTTCCTGAAGCGTCTGGTTCGCCGAGTTCCATTTCAACGCATCTCATGCCGTTGACCCAGCCGTTTTCATCACCTAAAATTTCTTTAGGATTTGTCAAGAGACGGAAGTTAACACCTTCTTCTTTAGCGTGGTGAACCTCTTCAGCACGTGCTGGAAGCTCTTGTTCTGAACGACGATAAACGATATAAACTTCAGCTCCGAGACGCAATGCTGTACGTGCAGCGTCCATAGCCACGTTACCGCCACCAACGACTGCTACCTTCTTACCTACGAAGTTAGGTGTTTCAAAACCTTCTTTATATGCGAATAATAAATTGTTTCTTGTCAAGAATTCGTTAGCTGACACAACTCCGCAGAGGTTTTCACCAGGGATGTTCATGAACTTAGGAAGACCTGCACCTGATCCGATGAATACAGCCTCGAAGTTTTCTTTTTCCATCAACTCATCGATGGTTACTGTACGACCGATGATGACGTCTTTTTCAAATGTAGCACCGAGTTTCTTGAGGTTTTCTATCTCATGACGAACGACTGTTTCTTTTGGAAGACGGAATGAAGGGATGCCGTAAGATAAAACGCCGCCCAATTCGTGCAAGGCTTCAAATACTGTTACGTCGTAACCCATCATGATGAGGTCTTTTGTACATGTGAGACCTGCAGGACCGCTACCAACGACAGCTACTTTATGTCCGTTCTTTGCGCTTGGTTTTTCAAATTCCACATTGTTTTCGCGTGCCCAGTCGCCGACGAAACGTTCGAGTTTACCGATAGCGATTGGCTCGAATTTCTTACCCATGACGCATGAGCCTTCACATTGTGACTCTTGTGGACAAACGCGGCCACATACTGATGGAAGAGCTGAGTTGCGGTTGATGACGCGTGCTGCTTCTTCAAAGTTGCCTTCTGCTACGAAATGTACGAATTGTGGGATTTCAATATTGACAGGACAAGCCTTGACACATTGTGGGTTCTTGCAGTTCAAGCAGCGTTGTGCTTCTATGATAGCCTCTTCTGCGTCGTAGCCGTAACATACTTCTTCAAAGTTTGTAGCTCTCACTTTAGGGTCTTGCTCGCGGACTGGAACGCGTTTCTTGTTGTCGCGCATTTCTTCAACGATACCGCCGACATGACATTCATGACCTTCTTCTTTTTCTTCTCTCTCGAGAATCTTATGTCCTTCTACATTATTATACATAGCCTGACGTTTCATCACGTTCTCGAAGTCGACTTGTGCGCCATCGAATTCTGGACCGTCGACGCAGGTGAATTTTGTCTCGCCGCCTACAGTGACACGACATGCGCCGCACATACCTGTACCGTCAACCATGATTGAGTTCAAACTTACTGTACATTTGATGCCGAGTTTTGTAGAAAGTTGTGAAACGAACTTCATCATGATGAGCGGACCGATAGCGATGACTTCGTCATATTGCTTGCCTTCATCAACGAGACGTTGCAACATCTCTGTAACTAAACCTTTATATGGTGATGAGCCGTCGTCTGTTGTGACGTATAAGTTAGAAATGGCTTCGAGTTCTTTCTCATAAACGAGGAGGCTTCTGGTTCTAGCACCGACGATGACGTCAGCTTTGATGCCGTGTTCATATAACCATTTAACCTGTGGATAGATTGGAGCGATACCAACACCGCCACCAACGAAGACGTATCTCTTGTTTTTACGTTCTTCATCTGTAAGATGAACGAATTCTGATGGCTTTCCTAAAGGACCAACAACATCAGCGAAAGAATCGCCAACATTATATTCAGCCATGATTCTTGTTGACTTACCGATGGCTTTGAAAACGATAACGATAGTACCCTTTTCAACATCATAATCACTAATTGTCAAAGGAATACGTTCTGACTTTTCAGTCATCTTAACGATTAAGAACTGACCTGGCAATGCTGATTTTGCCAAACGTGGAGCTTCAATCTCAAACAAATAAGTTTCTTGAGCTAACTCTTCTTTTCTAACTATAGTAAACATTACTGTTATTTTTTAGATAAATTAATGCTAATGAATTAAGTCGCAAATATAGTAAAAAGACTAAAGGCTAATGACTAAAGGCTAAAGTTTTTTTTTAAACTAAAGCTATTGGCTGTTGGACTTTTTTTTAAGACGCTGAGTCACCGAGACACCAAGTCTATTAGTCAAAGTTCTTAGTTCTTAGTTCTTAGTTCTTAGTTCAAAAAAAACTTTGCTATCTCATCTTTTTAAATTAACTTTGCAAGAACAACTCAGAAACTCAGAAACTCAGAAACTCAGAAACTCAGAAACTCAGAAACTCAGAAACTCAGAAACTCAGAAACTCAGAAACTCAGAAACTCAGAAACTCAGAAACTCAGAAACTCAGAAACTCAGAAACTCAGAAA
>JAZRNQ010000056.1:0-19228 GCA_045648285.1 Bacteroidales bacterium
CTCCGGAACTTCAATATTAGAATATATTGGTAAATATTTTAAATTTAGGATAGAAAAAAAGACAGGTAATTTGGGCTGTTTTGTATGCCCATTACCTGTCTTTTTTTCGCTCAATCACCAACCATTTTTGGCAACATTACCTTAAATAAAACGGCAGCTCTTTTTGTATATAGATTTTTTTATTTGCTGAATTTATATCCCACTGAAAAAGTCAATGTGTTTTGTCTAATTATATTGTTATTTGGATAAATTTTATCAGCAGGAACTATGCCGTCATAGAATACCTTTGTAAGTCCCAAACTATATCCGAGGTCTATTGTGAATCTGTAGATGTCTGCGCCAAGACTAAAGGCAGCAGCGAGGTTGGCAAAATTGTAATCCCAATATTTGTAGGAAACACGCATGTTGTCATCAAATAATTGCTCTCCTGGAGCAATATCGCAACCGCCTGGTATAAGATTATCAGCATATTTGTCAAAATTTAAATTAACGACAGGACCAACGTTGACTCTAATATTGAAATTGTCTCGATTGATGAATTGATATCCAAAATATACTGGTATAGAAAATGAATGGTTTTTCAAAATCGTAACCGGTCCAGGGCATTGCCAAGCGTCAATTGCTATGTAGTTGTAGATTAACTCAGGTTGGATTATAAATTTGTCGAACATAAGTCTGCCGTATGCGCCTAATGTTATGTCGCTTATGTCTTTAAAATTGACTATTAAATAGTCAAAGGTGCAATCGTGAATGTAGTCATTGGATTTGTAACTTATTTTGGGACCGAAAGAGAAATCAGTCTGAGCATTTAATGTTATTGAAAACATAATGCAAATGATAAGTAGTAACTTTTTCATGATAATACATTTTAAATTTTTGCAAATATATTATTTATTTATTTATTTATTTATTGCAAAAAAAAAGCTAATTTTCTTTAGCCTTTAGCCCTTAGCCTTTAGCCTTTAGCCTTTAGCCCTTAGCCCTTAGCCTTTATTCCCATATTATATAATCTCGATAAAAACATTCCGACGCTTTCGTATCCGTATTTCTCAATGACGCTGTTCCTTAAATAATTTGCATCGTAATCTTTATGCGTCTCTATCATTTTTATCATCGCTTCTGCGAGAGCTTCTTTGTTTCTTGGCTCTACCAAAATTCCTTTGGTGTCGTCAATCATTTCCTTTATGCCGCCTACATTAGTGCTTACGACCGGCAATCCTGATGCTAATGCTTCGAGTATTACGACCGGCATATTTTCATAATTGCTTGAAAGTACCAAAAAATCTCCTGATGAAAGTTCGTCGGCTAATGCTTGTCCTTGTAACAATCCTGTAAATGACACCTTATTAATTAATTGCAATTCTTTGGCTTTTTCTTTCATCAAATCTAAGTCCATTCCTTCGCCGATGAGCTTGCATTGAAAGTCGATGCCTTTGTCGTCAATTATTTTTAACGATTCTAAAAGTCCGCTGATGTTTTTTGATTTGTCTTCAAAGCAGCTGATGTGAATTATAGTAGGGACAAGACTTGTTGCGTCCGTATTTTTTTTGTTTATATGAAACATGTCGAGATTCACGACATTAGGAAGCACGACGTAATTGTCGTTTTTCAATCCGTGATTATTCATCGCGGTGGCGAGGTTTTCTGTTACAGTGGTCACGGTTTTCGCGTTACGGACGACCAACTTGCACGCAGTCTTTCTTAAGAAACCGCTGAAGTCGTTGCCAGGCAAATACCTCGACCAATGTTCTGTAATTATATAAGGTGTTTTATGTAATAATTTCTGAATCCAAGCTATGACACCCAATCGTGTCAAGACGTGAACGTGAATCAAATCTGGTTTTTTACATAATTTCAACGCCAACATATTGGCACGGTAGAAACGCAGTAAGGACTGAATCTTATTCTTTGGCTTCTTATAATAGACACGAATCGTATCGACATTATTTTCGTTCGTCCTTACGATTTCGAATTTCTTTGCTTGTTGTATTGTTGTCTTGTTGTCTTGTTGTCTTTCACAAGCATGACAATAAATAACAGTGATATCGTTGAACAAAGCAGCTGCTTCGGCATGACGCTGCACGAACAGACCGAACATAGGGTCGTAGCGATGCGGATACCAGCGAGCTAGAAAAATGATATGTTTTCTTTCTTTATTCATGACGATATTTATTGATAATGTTAATGGCATTATTAACTCTTTCCTCATCATCGCCTCTGACGATTTCGAAAGGAACATTCATTTTCGTTAATGTATTTTTATAAATATCGAAAAGTTCCTTGCGTTCTTCGATGTTAGGATTTTCTCTTAATGGGTCATAAACCCAAGGCAGGTCGATGTCGCAGAGAAGGTATAGGTCGAAGTCTTGTTTTTTTAAGATAGAGTCTATTGTCTCGTTGGAATGTTTGAAGACGTATTCGACCCAGATTTTGCAGACTATTGTCTCAGTGTCGGCTATAAGCAGTTCTGGATTTTTCTTCTCTTCTTCTAAAATGAGATTGTATTGTCCTTTGGCAATCTCAACGACATCGTTTTCTGTATATTGACCTTCAAAGTTTTCGAGATATGTCCTGGAATATTCAGGTATGAAATCGACATTGAAATGTCTTGCCAGTTTATCTGCAAGCGTTGACTTACCTGTCGACTCCGGTCCGGTGATAGCAATCTTAAACATTTTTCTTAGCCTCCTCGCTCCAGCTGATATAACCCATTACAGCAATGATTGCGTAAATGATATATTGTAAGACTGTAAGATATAAACCATTGACTATACAAAGCGGAATTAGTATTATGTCGCAGAGCAGATATAAGACCCAATTCTCGACTTTTTTCAATGCTGTCAATAACATGCCGCCTAAACCTAAGACTCCTGTGAAATAATCCAAGAATGTCGGTGTGTCAGCGGTGAATATCTTTGAAATGACTAAAAGAATAATGACAATCGCTAATGTCAAAACCCTTTGTCTTCTATTTAAAAAGCTAACAGATAACGAATCTGATTGACGACTGTTGTCTGTTGTCTGTTGTCCGTTGTCTTTAACCCAGTTCCACCATCCGAAGACGCTTATCACGAAATAGAGAAAGTTGATGACAGCATTGGCGAACAGACCATTCTTTATGAATATGAAAACATACAACAATACGCTGATGATTCCAATAGGAAAGACCAAAACATTGATTTTCTTGGAATACCAAACGCTGAGCAAACCCGTTGCAACAGCGATTATTTCTATGATTAATTCATAATTCATAATTTGTAATTTATTGTAGAGACGCAAAATGTTGCGTCTCAATATGATTTTATAAGACGCAAAATGTTGCGTCTCTACTACTTCATCTCATATCAATAACTTCCACATTAGGATGTATTTTCTCATCGAAAGTGAACATTCTGTCTGGAAGGTCTTGGTTGGTGTGGAAACTTTCAATAGAGTATATTAAATAGCTGCCATCTAAATTATTGATGTCGATTTCGTGTATTTTCAAATCTTCATTTTTGACGTAAAGGCTTATACTTTTAAAAGTCGTTTCTTCTTTTTCTGTTATGAAGAGATGTGTCAAGTCGGCATTGCTACAATGTTCGAAGCTTACGTCCACGTTTTTTGAGAAAGAATTGATGATGGCGAGAGGGGAGTTGTTGTTATCTTCAGACACCTCGCTTATCATTACTTCTTGCTCGTCGATGAGGTAAGTCCATAGTGTTGTGCCGTCGCTAATCATCTCCTGACCATCCATTTTTAACAGATAAGCTTCGCCTTTCATGTAAGCATATCCTTTCATCTTCTCGCTGACATCTTCGCTGTTGCCATATATATAATCGAAAATGATGCTGATGTCGTTGTAGGATTTGTTTTTCTCAATGACCTTGTTAAGAAAATCCTCAGCAGACTGAGCCTGTCCATTAAGACATAAAATACTAAATAATATTATAAGCAAACATTTCTTCATTTTACATTATACATTATACATTCTTCATTCCACATTATTCAAATCCTTAAGATATTGTTCAAGTGCCATTTCATTAGCGACTCTTACTTCACGTTGTTTGCTACCTGCGAAAGGACCGACGATGCCAGCCTTTTCGAGTTGGTCGATGATACGTCCAGCTCTGTTGTAGCCGAGTTTCAACTTACGTTGCAACATTGAGGTGGAGCCTTGCTGTGTTTGGACGATGATATATGCAGCCTCTTCAAAGAGAGGGTCACGTTCGTCAGGGTTGAGGTTCTCCTTGTTGCCGCCTTCTTCTTTTTCGTCAGGACAGTCAGGAAGGTTGTATGCTTCAGGGTAAGCTCTTTGTGAGCCGATGAAGTCTGTTATTTCTTCTACTTCAGGAGTGTCGATGAATGCACATTGCAGACGAACGAGGTCGTTACCTGTAGACAACAACATGTCGCCACGACCCACGAGTTGGTCAGCGCCATTGGTGTCGAGGATTGTCATAGAGTCGACACGAGAGATAACGCGGAACGCGATACGAGCTGGGAAGTTAGCCTTGATAGAACCTGTGATGATATTGACAGAAGGACGTTGTGTTGCGATGATGAGGTGGATGCCGATGGCACGAGCGAGCTGAGCAAGACGTGCGATAGGTGCCTCGACTTCTTTACCTGCTGTCATGATTAAGTCGGCGAACTCATCAACGACCAATACGATATAAGGAAGGAATCTATGTCCGTCAAGTGGGTTCAACTTACGAGAGATGAACTTGGCATTATATTCTTTGATGTTACGAACCTGAGCGTCTTTCAATAACTCATAACGCTGGTCCATCTCGATACATAATGAGTTAAGAGTTCTCACGACTTTTCTTACGTCGGTGATGATGGCTTCTTCTGCATCAGGGAGTTTTGCCAAGAAGTGACGTTCTATCTTTTTATAAAGACTCAATTCAACTTTCTTAGGGTCGACGAGGACGAACTTGAGTTCTGCCGGATGCTTGCTGTATAACAATGATGCTATGATGGCATTGATACCAACAGACTTACCTTGACCAGTAGCACCTGCCATCAAGATGTGTGGCATCTTGGCGAGGTCGGCTACATAGCTCTCGTTGGAGATGGTCTTACCCACGCCGAAAGGAAGTTCGTAGCCGCATTTCTGGAATCTCTCAGAACCTAAGACAGTTCTCATTGATACCATCTGTGGCTTTTGATTAGGCACTTCAATACCGACTGTTCCCTTGCCTGGGATAGGAGCGATGATACGAATTCCTATCGCTGAAAGACATAGTGCGATGTCGTCTTGCAAACCTTTAATCTTTGAGATTCTTACGCCTGCGGCAGGGATGATTTCGTATAATGTCACGGTTGGACCGATGGTCGCCTTAATCTTATCGATGGTAATGTTATAGTTTGCCAAGGTGTCGACGATACGTTTTTTGTTAGCTTCGAGTTCTTCTCTGTCGACACTGTTGGTTGTCTCACCGTAGTCTTTAAGTAAATCCAATGGAGGGAGTTTATAACTTGAAAGCTCCAGCTTAGGGTCGAAGTTGGTGTCTAATCCAAAGTGCTCTCCAATCTCAATAGCTTGCTTCTCTTCTGTGAGAGCTGTGACTTCCATGTCGATATCGTCAGCATCGATTTCCTCGTTGCTTTCTTTATTAGCAGGTGTTGGTGTTATTTCCACATCTTCAAAACCTTCATCTTCTACAGAATTAGTATCTGTGGTGTACGGAATCTGTTTAGGCTCAGGTGTTATGTCGATGATTTCAACATCGTCAATAAATTCTTCTTCAATGTTGGAATCTTCTATAGGATCTTTTTCGATGTGTTTCACTGTTATCTCAACATCTTCCCATTCTTCGTCTTCCTCAAATTCTAGCTCGGAATCGTGAACAGAATTTGTGTCAGAATTTGTGTCAGAGTCGTTGTCAGAGTTAGAGTTAGAGTTAGAGTTAGAGTCAGAGTCATAGCCGGTGTCAGAGTCAATCTTCCTTTCCCAGTTTATAGTAGGTATTTTAATATCGAAAGTGAATATGACATATAAGAATGCGAAGAACACTAATAAGATGTAGATTCCTATTTCTTGAACAAATGGCACTAACAAATCGTGTATAAACAAACCTACTACGCCGTAGAATGTGTCGAATGCATTGTTGTTAGGTAAAATAGTAGCAAGTGTCAGAGGCAGCCATACCAAACACATTAATGCATATTTGCATATTGTCCACATCTTGAGTTTAGGGCCTTTGAATGTGAGGTTGGAACCTGCTATGAATAATAAGAATATCAGATACAATGAACCTATGCCGAAGGCGTTTCTGCTCAGCCACATGCCGATGGTGTCACCGAAGTTGCCTGTCAGTGTGTAGCCAATGACGTATGAAACGAATGATAACAGCACAAACACGCTTAGAAGCATGATGAATGCTCCTATGCTTATCGCAATGCGAGGGTCTCTGGCTTTTTTGCGAGTTGCAGTCTTGCTTGTCTTAGGCTTGCTTTTGCTTGCGCCTTCTTTAGCTTTAGCCTTGGCTTTCTCAGCCTTAGGCTTCGCTGCTTCGCTAGTGGCTTCTTCTTTTGTTGTGTTAATAGGTTTGTTTCTGTTATATGCCATATCAATCTACGAATCTGAATGTTTTGTTGTAACGTATCTTACCTGTGTTTTTATCCATAGAGAGCCATACGAATACTGGCTTTCCTACTATGTGGTCGACTGGCACGTAGCCCCAGAATCTGGAGTCTTGTGAGTTGTGTCTGTTGTCGCCCATCATCCAATAATAATCCATCTTGAATGTATATTCGTCTGTCTCTTCTCCGTTGATGAAAATCTTGCCATCTTTGATTTTCATGTCATTGAGTTCGTAAGCTCTTATTATTCTATCGTAAAGAGCTATGTTCTCTGTGTTAATCTTCACTGTCTTTCCTTCTTGAGGTATTACGATAGGACCGAAGTTGTCGGCATTCCATTTGAAATGTGTGGTGTCGTTAGGGAAGATGTCTTCTGATACTTCAGTGCCAGCTGGAGCTATTCTTCTCTCTACAGATTTCACGAAAGGAAGCTTTCTGAATTCTTCAGCGATGTCGGCTGTCATATTGAAAATAAGCTCGTCGGCATGTGCTGTTCTGTATCCTTCTGTGATATTATATTTCTCTAATATCTTAGGGTTGATGCCGTTGCTTGTGATTTTAACGATGTAGTTATGTTGCATCTCATGTGGTTGTTCTCCGACTTCGCCGTTGATATAAACGATGCCGTCGATGATTTGCAGTGTGTCGCCTGGCATACCGATGAGACGTTTGACGTAGTTCTCGCGTTTGTCGACAGGACGTGTTATTATGTTGCCGAATTGTTTCTTGTCGTTCATGACCTTATCTCTTCCGAAGTAGCGGCATAACTGATAGAATGTCACGTTGCTTTGGTATACTTCGCTCACTGTGTCGCCAGCAGGGAAGTTGAAGACTATAGGGTCGTTGCGTTTTATCTCTGTTGTTCCAGGCAAGCGTTTGTAAGGAAGCTGTGGCTTTTCAATATATGACTTGGCTGTCTTAGACCATGGCAAGGTGTGATGTACGAATGGAAATGCCAGCGGAGTGTTAGGGACACGAGGTCCGTAGCCTATCTTGCTTACCACCAGATAATCGCCAACTAAAAGAGATTTTTCCATACTTGATGATGGAATGGTGTATGCTTCAAACAAGAATGTTCTTATTATCAATGCAGCTACTACAGCCCATACTATAGCGTCGAGCCATTCACGTACTGGACCTTTCTTTGGATATACTGTCGTTTTTGGGTCGCTGTATTTTGAATCTTGACAACTTACGATAGGGAAGAAGATGAAAGGAACCACTGCAGCGCATACTATCTCCCATATTTTAAATCTTCCGAATGACTTGGCTAAGTCGATGAACATTAACATCATTGTGAAGAAGTTGATGTAAGGCAGGAATAGTAAAAGATACCACCACCATTGTGTGCAGTTGACTATCTTTGACAATATGAAAAGATTGTAATATGGTATGACAGAGTAAAAACCTTTGTAACCTGCTTTTTCAAAAAGTCTCCAGCAGAATGCTGTTGGTATTGTGAATAATGCTGGAACTAATAATACAAATAATATGAATGATAACATAGTTTTATTTTTAACAGTTTAACAAATCGCTCATTGTATATAATCCTTTTTTGTCGATGAGGAATTCTGCGGCGATGACAGCGCCTGTTGCAAAACCCTCGCGGCTGAATGCCTCGTGACGAAGGCTGATGATGTCGCATGATGACTCTGCCTTCACCTCGTGAATTCCGAAATATTCACCCTCACGAATCGCCTCTATCGGTAAGGCATTCTCCATTGAACATTCTTCACTCAACTTCCATGAATCGTAGTTCTTATTATTCTCCACGATGTCGTTAGCGAGTTTCACGGCAGTGCCGCTAGGCTTGTCGAGTTTATGTATGTGATGAGTCTCAGTGAGACTTAGCTTATAATCGTATTTCTCTGTAATTTTAGCGAGCTGTTGGTTGAGCATGAACATGATGTTCATTCCGCTGCTGAAGTTAGGAGCGTAGAACAAAGCCTGATTTTCTTTCTCGCATCTTTCCTTAACTTCGTCAAAATGCTGATACCATGCTGTCGTTCCGCATACCACAGGTATGTTCATGTCGAAGCAGCGTTTGATATTGTCGAAAGCTGTTGCTGGAGTGCTGAACTCAATCGCTATAGTTTGAGCTTCTGAGTTTCTGAGTTTCTGAGTTTCTGAGTTTTTAAAAGAAGTCCAGTCTTCTTCGTTGTCAATTCTCGCTAATATTTCGTGTCCGCGTTGCAGAGCTATCTTCTCCACTTCGTGACCCATTTTGCCGTATCCTAACAATATTATTTTCATTGATTTTAAAATTTTAGTTTAAGAGTGACACCTGTTGAGCATTTGCCGTATCCGTATGCCATCTCATTGAAATTGGTTTGTAACATAGGCTCCACTTTTAATGTCAAGTCATCGCCTATGTCATATTCGAAGAAATGAGCATCGACGGTAGCGTCTATGATATTGATGCCATACCAGAGAGCCATGATTATCCAGCTGAGTTCCATATTACGTCTGTAATAATCTCTCAATGTTATAAGATTTTCTCTGGAGTATTTGTTGGCGATGCTTATTATTTCTTTGTCAGCATCAGTTATTGTTCCAGTCTTGTAATCGAAGGCATCTCGGTAGTCCCTGTAGCTGTCGCCGTTCATGTCGGCTATATAGAATATAGTTCCGATGCCGGCGTAGACGATAGGTATCTTCCAGTATTTTTTGTTATAAGCCTGTCCTAATCCAGGGAGTACCGCTGAATAGATGGTAGCTTTCTTAGGGTTATGTCTCTCAGGCATTGCTATGCTGTCGTTGTTTGCAAAGACGGAAACTGTCGATACGAAAGACAGCAATAACAATATCATGATGCGTTTGAACATCTCAAGAATCAGTTTTTGTTGATTAAAGCGATAAGTCTTTCGAAGTCTTCGTCGTTTTTGAAGTCTATTGTCAAGCTGCCTTTTCCTTTGCTGTTACGGTTTATCTTAACTTTTGTGTTCAATGACTTAGATAAAGAGTCGATGGTAAAGATGAAAGACTCAGGCAATACGTCTTTTTGTTTCTTAGTCTTGACGTTTTTGGTGTTAAGAGAACGCACGAGTTCTTCTACCTGTCTTACGCTCAGGTCTTTGTCTATTATCTCTTTTAATATGACGAGTTGTTTTGTCTTGTCTTCGATGTTGATGATGGCGCGAGCCTGGCCCATTGATATGAATCCGTCGCGTAAGGCAACCTGCACTTCAGGTGGCAGTTTAAGAAGACGCAAGAAGTTAGTCACGGTGCTTCTGTCTTTACCAACTTTCTCGCTGAGCTGTTCTTGAGTGATGTTACACTCTTCGATGAGGCGTTGGTAAGAAAGAGCTACCTCTATAGCGTTGAGACCTTCACGGTGAGTGTTCTCGATGAGAGCCATCTCGAGCATCTGTTCGTCGTTAGCCACGCGGATGAACACTGGTATGGCTTTGAGTCCTGCCATCTTCGAAGCACGGAGACGACGTTCGCCAGAGATGAGCTGATATTTGTCGCGTCCCATCTTTCTGACTGTGACAGGCTGTATCACTCCTTGAACTTTTATTGACTCTGCCAGTTCGTTGAGAGCTGACTCGTCGAAGTCGGTTCTTGGTTGGAATGGGTTGGCTTCTATGAAGTCTATGTTTATTTCTGCCACGGCACCTGCTACATAATTGCCGGAGATATCAGATGATGTGATGTCTGTTTCTGGGCTTTGTAATATGGCGTCGAGTCCGCGGCCTAATCCTCTTTTTTTATTCTGCAGTGACATTTTCGTTGTTTTTTAATATTTCTCTTGCAAGGTTAAGATAATTTATTGCGCCGATGCTTGTGGCGTCGTGCATGATGGCTGTCTGTCCGTAGCTAGGAGCTTCGCTGAGTCGGGTGTTGACGTTGATGATGGTGTCGAACACCATAGACTGGAAGTGAGTCTTCACTTCAGACACCACCTGTTTAGCTATTCTAGTTCTGGAGTCGAACATGGTCAACAAGATGCCTTCGATGTCGAGTTCTGGGTTGAATCTGCTTTGTACGATTTTTATTGTGTTGAGCAGTTTGCCCAGTCCTTCGAGCGCGAAATACTGACATTGTACGGGAATGATAACAGAGTCGGCTGCTGTCAGTGCATTGACGGTAATCAAGCCCAACGATGGAGAACAGTCGATGATGATATAGTCGTATTCGTCTTTGATGTCTGCCAAGGCGTTGCTCATCATCTTCTCGCGTTGTGGCAAGTTGATGATTTCAATCTCGGCTCCGACCAGGTCGATGTGAGCTGGCAAAAGAAATAGGTTAGGAGTCTCTGTCTCCTTGATGATGTCTTTAGGATTTACGTTGTCGATGATACATTCGTAGATGCTGCCTTCTATTTCTTTAGGGTCGAAACCCACTCCCGATGTGGAGTTAGCCTGAGGATCAGCGTCGATAAGTAATGTCTTATGTTCAAGGACTGCAAGGCTTGCCGCTAGATTTATGGCAGTGGTTGTCTTGCCAACTCCGCCTTTTTGATTTGCTATAGCTATTATCTTTCCCATCTCTTGTTGATTTATTTATTAAACTACAAAGGTACAATTTTTATTGTAAAAAATGAAGCACTTTGAAGAGAAGTTATCAACAATTTTTATAAAAATTCAGAATCTCAGAATCTCAAAACCTTAGAACAATTTTGAGGTTCTGAAGTTTTGAAATTCAGTGATTTAAAAAAAAGAGCTACTATATTTCATAGTAGCTCCTTTTTAAACTTTAGCCCTTAGCCTTTAGCCTTTAGCCATTATTTGTCTAATTCATCAAACCAAGCGTCAAGTGATTTGTCGTCATCGAAGTCTTCATGTTTTGGTTCATCGAAGTATCCTTCTGGATATTCACCTGTCTCGATGAAGTTCAATGTGTCTTTTAATGCGTTGCTGAATTTTTCAAAATCTTCTTTATATAAGAAAAGTTTATGCTTTTCATAGAAAAAACGATTTTGTTCATTGCTGAAACGACGTTTGCTTTCAGTGATGGTTATATATTTCTCTTCACCTTTTGTTGTTTTTACATCGAAGAAATATGTGCGTTTGCCAGCACGTATCGCTTTCGAAAACAATTCCTCACGATTGTTCATCTTTTCATTTTCCATAACTGTCAAAAATTTGTGTTCTACGAATGAATTTTAATGTAGCAAAAATAAAGAAAATTGTAATAGTCTGCACTTTTTTTTTCAATTTTTATAATTCTTTACAAATTTATTCTTTTCATTAAAAATATGTGTAAAATTACTACCTTTGAGGTCCAATTTTTTTATGTGATATTATGAAATTAAATTTAAGAAAATCAATAGTTTTTTTCGATTTGGAAACAACAGGCTTGAACCCTGTTCATGATCGAATTGTTGAAATTAGCGCATTGAAAATCAATGTTGATGGACAAGAAGAACAGAAGACATGGCTCATAAATCCAGGATGTCCAATACCTCCTGAAACAACGGCGATACATCATATCTCTGACAATGATGTTAAAGATTGTCCTACTTTTAAAGAACTCGCTCCTACTATAATTAAGTTTTTCGGCGCAAGTGATATCGCTGGCTACAACATCATTAAATTCGATGTGCCAATGCTGATGGAGGAGTTTATTCGTGCTAACGTCGACTTCGACCTTAAGTCGCGACAAGTGATAGACGTCATGAATATCTTTATGAAGATGGAACCAAGAACTCTCAAAGGTGCTTATCGTTTCTTTATGAATAAGGAACTCGAAGACGCTCACTCAGCTTCCGCTGATACAATGGCTACCTACGAGGTGATGATGGCAATGCTCGACAAATATAAGGATAGAGAATATACCGATAATAAAGGTGTTACTTCTGTTCCAGTGCAAAATGATATGCAACAGCTTGCTGTATTTTCTTCTCATAATAAAAATGCTGACCTTATGGGACAGATTGTCTTCGATGACCAAGGTAAGGAGGTGTTTAAATTCGGTAAACATAAGGATAAAAGAGTGGAAGACGTGTTCCGCTTCGAACCTCAATATTATGACTGGATTATGAAAAGCGATTTCCCGGAATATACCAAGAAGGTCATTACAGGAATTAAATTAAGAATGGGTGGTAAGAATAATATTAAGTTTTGAGATATGAAAAAGACTACAAGACTACAAGTCAACAAGACCATAAGATTGTTGGCGATTTTATTAATGATTTTATTTGGCTTACAGCCAATGGCCAACGGCCAACAGCCAACAGCCAACGACCAGCAGCCATTATGGATGCGTTATAACGTGATTTCTCCACAAGGCGATAAAATAGCTTTTGCTTATAAAGGTGATATCTATGTCGTTGACTCAGAAGGTGGAATGGCTAAACAACTGACTACAAATTTGTCTTACGACTTCAATCCTATCTGGTCTAACGATGGAAAATATATAGCTTTTGCTTCTGACAGAAACGCTAACTTCGATGTTTATGTGGTATCTGCTGATGGCGGCGTGGCAAAGCGTGTCACCACGAACTCGGCATCTGAGCTGCCTCTCGCTTTCTCTGCCGACGACAGCATGATTTATTATTCGGCTAACATCCAGAAAGACGCTACTAACGTTCAGTTTCCCACAGGCTGGATGCGTGAGTTATATAAGGTGTCTGTCGATGGCGGCCGCTCGCAACAAGTAGCTGCTGTTAATGTGTGTAGCCTTTCTTTCGATGCTGACGGCGAGTCGTTCCTCTATTACGACCAAAAAGGCGGCGAGGATGAATGGCGTAAACATCAGATTTCATCAATGGCTCGTGATATCGTTTATTATAACGCAAAAGATAAGACACACACTATCTTGACGTCAAACATAGGAGAAGACCGTGACCCTCGTTTTTTTTCAAATAAAGAAGAATTCGTATTCCTCAGCGAAGGCGAAGGTGGTAACTTTAACGTCTACAAAGCTAATGTCAATGATGTTGACAATGCACAGCAAATCACAGACTTCCCAACTTATCCTGTGAGATTTTTAAGCGTTTCTAATAATGGTATTCTTTGCTATGGCTTCCAAGGTGAGATATATACTCAGACTCTCGACGGTGAGCCTAAGAAAGTGGAGATACAAATCGTCAACGACCAAGAGGAAACACCTGAGATTGGTAAGTTCGGCAGGGCTTCAGACATCACTATAACACCTGATGGCGACCTTATCGCTTTCGTGGCTCGCGGTGAGATTTTCGTTACTTCAGAAGAATATCAGACAACGAAGCAAATCACTCATACTGCAGCGGCTGAGTCTTATCCTACATTCTCTCCTGATGGTAAGTCGCTAGTATATGTCTCTGAACGTGACGGCTACTTTAACCTATATAAGGCAGAGGTGGCTCGTAAGGAAGAGGTGAACTTCACTTATGCTACATTAATTAATGAGGAGCCTTTGTTTGATGACGACGGCATAGAACGTGGTGTTCCAAAATTCTCTCCTGACGGAAAAGAATTGGCATATCTCGAAAACAGAAATATCTTAAAAGTCGTTAACCTCGAAACTAAAAAAGTGCGTCAGATAACAGACGGAACGCAACATTATCGTAACGACGACTATTGCTTCGATTATGAGTGGTCGCCAGATGGCAAGTGGTTCGCTCTTTCTTTGATAACCAACATGCGTGATCCTTATTCTGATGTCGGCATCGTTTCAGCAAGCGGCGATATGAAAATTCATAACATCACACAGAGTGCCTATATCACTTCAAACGTGAAATGGGCTTTGGATGGCAATGCTATCACCTTCATCTCAAATCGTTACGGCATGCGCTCTCATGCTTCATGGGGTAGCCAGGACGATGCTTTCATCGCTTTCTTAAATCAAGAGGCATACGATAAATTCCGTCTTTCAAAAGAAGACTATGACCTTCTGAAGAAAGAAGAGAAGATGGCTAAAGATGTAGCGGAAAAATCTGGCGACAAGAAAGATAAGAAGGATAAAAAAGATGATAAGAAAGCTGATGATAAAAAAGATATAGTCGTTGAACTCGATGGTCTAGAAGATCGTATCATCCGTCTCACACCGATGTCATCACGACTTTCAGGTGTCTCTCTTTCTAAAGACGGAGATAAGTTGTTCTTCTTGAGTGCATTTGAAAAAGGCTACGACCTCTGGGAACTCGATGTACGTGAGAAGTCAACGAAGATATTAAAGAAACTTGGTATGGGCGGAGCTGAGCTTGCCCTTAACAAAAAAGGCGATAAGCTTTATGTCTTGTCTGGCGGTAATCTTCAGACTATAGAGACAAAAGGCGGCAAGGCTACACCTATTAAATATGACGCTACTATGACTCTCGACCGTGCTGCAGAACGTGAGTATATGTATAACCACATCTTCTTGCAAGAGAACAAACGTCTTTTCAGAAGAGACAGCAACGGTGCCAACTTCGCACAGATTAAGAAAGACTTCTATCCATTCTTGGCGCATATCAATAACAACTATGACTTCACAGAGTTGATGAGCGAGATACTCGGAGAGCTGAACGTCTCACACTCTGGTTGTGGAATGACAACAAACGGAAAGAGCGGCGATGTGACTGCTTACTTCGGACTTCTCTTCGATGTTGATTATGATGGCGATGGACTTTTGATTGATGAAATTCTGGAAAAGGGTCCTTTCGACAAGAATCATTCTAAAGTTAAAGCTGGTGATATCATCGAGAAAATAGATGGTGTAGAGATTACAAAAGACATGGATTATTATCCGCTTCTTAACAAAAAAGTAGGTAAGCAAGTCTTGGTGACAATCTGCAATCCTGATACAAAGCAACGTTGGGAAGAGATAGTGAAACCTATTTCAAAAGGAACACAGAATGAATTGTTATATCAACGCTGGATTAAACATAATGCGGAAGTCGTTGATAGTTTGTCAAATGGAACATTAGGTTATGTTCATATCCGTAGCATGGGCGACGCTAGTTATCGTGATGTCTATGCCGATATCTTAGGTAAATATAACAAGAGAAAAGGTGTTGTCATCGACACTCGTTTCAATGGCGGCGGTCGCTTGCATGAAGACATCGAGATTTTGTTCAGCGGCGAGAAATATTTAGAACAAGTCATCCGTGACAGCGTTGCCTGTGTGATGCCGTCACGTCGTTATGTAAAACCTTCAATCATGTTGATGTGTGAAGCAAACTACAGCAATGCACACGGAACGCCATGGGTTTATAAATACAAGAAGATGGGTAAGCTTGTCGGTATGCCAGTTCCAGGAACGATGAGCAGTGTGACATGGGAGACGTTACAAGATGAAAGCATGTACTTCGGTTTACCAACTGTCGGTTACAGGACACAAGAAGGCTATTATCTTGAAAACTCACAACTTGAACCAGACGTGAAGGTAAGAAACACACCAGAGAAACTTGCTGCCGGCATCGACGAACAACTCGAAGCAGCAGTGCGAGAACTGTTGAAAGATGTAGAGAATTATAATTACTGGGGAGAGTGATAAGTATAAGACAAGGAGACAACAAGTCAACAAGACTACAAGTTTATAGATACTAATTGCTTGTAGTCTTGTAGTCTCGTAGTCTTGTAGTCTTTAAACTAAAACGATATCCAAAATTAACACCCATTACGGTTAGATAAAAATGGCAGTTGTTATTTCGTAATCCTATTTTAGGCATGACGTAATATAAGTTGGTACCAGGTAATATCATAGGTTCGATGCTATAGCAAAGAGCAGCGTTTCCTATGATATTCTTTTTTGTTATGTCGCCGCTTATCTCGAGTGTTAAAGGAAAACATATATCGTAGAAGGCAGCGGAGATGACACCACCACCTATGCCTATTGCAAAATGCTTGTTGAATTCATAACCGACAGAACCGATGACACCAGGAATGGGATATGCAATATTAGCAGAAGCCTTGGCGTAGAAACCTCTGACTTCTTGAGAATAAGAATTAGAACATAAAAGAAATATGGTTAATAGTGTTAATATTTTTGTTTTCATGGCTTGAATTTGACGAAGTACAAAAATATTAAAAATAATTAAAGACGTACTGACGTTTGTTATATTGTTTTTAGACGTAATTGTTTAAGACGTACGTCCGTACGTCTCTACGTGAGTCCTCGGTATAAAATAGTATCAGCTATTTCTCAAAACGAATATCGTGTAGAGACACACAGACGTGTGTCTAAAATTGATTTGTGTCTAACAAATATTGTTAATAATTTTTAAGTTTTTTTCCCTTGCAATGTATTGTGATCTGTTTTAATTTTGTTCCTTTGTTTGATTCAAGACGTACGTCTCTACGTGAGATTCAAGTATAAAATAGTATCAGCAATTTCTTAAAACGAATATCGTGTAGAGACACACGGACGTGTGTCTGAATGAGCATGTGTCTAAATTGACGTGTATTTAAAAAGGAGGGATTTTTATGGGAGATTATTATAAAAATAGATTTAGAATAGAATCAACAAGATTTAAAGGTTGGGATTATGCTGATTTTGGATGTTATTATATCACGATAGTTACGCACAATCGCGTCAATTATTTCGGAAAGATAGTTGACGGTAAGATGATATACAATGATATTGGTAATATTGTAAGGAATGAATTGTTAAGATCGTTTGAAATAAGGGCAGAATTGAAATTAAAGGAATATATCATCATGCCAAATCATATTCACATGATTGTTCAGTTGAGAAAAGATAGGGTGACAATGTATAATAAAGATAATATTCCAGTATTATTTCGAAAACCAAAATCAATCTCATCATTCGTTAGTTCATTTAAGTCTTCAACTGTTAGTAAGGTGGATGATTGGATTGACGAATCTAATGTTGATATTCCTAAGTTTAATAGAGAAAATCCGTTGTGGCAGAAAAATTATTATGATAATATAATTAGGGATGAACAAGAGTTTATAAATGTCTCTAATTATATTATTGCTAATCCGAAGAATTGGAATGATGATGAAGATTATAATGATGAATTTTTGTATTGATGTTATTTTTTTAAAGACGTACGTCCGTACGTCTCTACCCGATATTCAAGTATAAAATAGTATAAACTATTTCTCAACCGAATCTCGCGTAGAGACACACGGACGTGTGTCTGAAGATGTGTCTGAAATGTACGTTTGATTTATAAAGACGTACGTCCGTACGTCTCTACCCGATATTCAAGTATAAAATAGTATAAACTATTTCTCAACCGAATCTCGTGTAGAGACACACGGACGTGTGTCTTAAATAAATATATTTTGATTTTTAAAGACGTACGTCCGTACGTCTCTACGTGAGTTTTAGGTATAAAATAGTATCAGCTATTTCACAACCGAATCTCGCGTTGAGACACACGGACGTGTGTCTTAAATGAACGAATCTCTAAAATTACTCCTAACTATTCCACCACGATTTCATCCATAAACATCCACGACGGATTGTTGTATCCAGGAAGTCCTTCTGGAATCAAGCCTGGTGTCTCAACGACTATTCTTACGAATCGGCTGTTCAGTCCGCTGATGTCGAATGTCTTTGTGACGATGGATGTATTCGATGTAGGAACTTCTTCGTTTATGTCGAATGTCTTGAATAATGTGTAATTATTTCCATCGTTTGAAATGAAAACCGACAATTTCTTTGGTAATAAAATCCAATCGTATGGATTTGTATTGAAGTTTATTTTCAAAGAGTTGAGTTTTTCTTTCTTGCCGAAGTCGAGTTCGAGGTCGCAGTCGGTGCCATAGAATCCTTGCCAGTTGCCGTCTTTGTAGTTGCTGGTTCCGACAGCTCCGTTGAGCAAGGCGTCGTCACTACCACCGGAATATTCTGGTCTGTAGTTACCGGCGACGGTGTTCAACTTTCTGAAGTGTCCCATGCCTTTGTGGTAAAGGATGTATTTCTCATTGACTATAGTCTCTTTGTTATCTTCAAAACAAACGGCTTTCACGATGCAAGAACGCTCGATGGCGAAAGGTCCGGTGTAAAGTTTGCTGTTCTTGTCAGGATTGCTGCCATCTGTTGTGTAGTAAATATCTCTGTCGTTGAAAATCGTTTTCAAAGAAACCAAAGTCTGTTGTCTGTTGTCTGTTGTCTGTTGACCTTGACTTGTTGTCTTGTTGTCTTGTTGTCTTGTTGTCTCTATAAAAACTATGTTTCCTGCATTCAAAACGTCTTTTGCGATTTTGTCGTAACGTTCGGTGAAGACGTTTCTATAGTAAGAACGTGACTCCATGTCCCATGCTTTGACGAATCTCTTCTTCAAGCAATGAAGTGAGTCCAAGAATTGTTCTGACATATTTTTGGTAAATGCGACATTTTCTTCAGTAGGGTTGAGCATCGTTTTATAAAGATTGACTCTCAACTCATTTTTCAATGTCACGATATAAGCTCTGTAAGCTGCCAATATCGCAGCGTCGATGATTTCAGTGTTGGCGTTTACTTCTTGTCTGTCTTTCAAAAGTTTCTGATAAATCTCGAAAGATTTTTGTTTCTCGTTTTCGTTTTTAGCTATCGCTGCTGAATCTAATTGTGAAGGATAGAACTCTAAAAGCAGAGCGTTGAGAACGGTGAAGTTCATCAGGTTTGTCATGTCGCTCTCGTCAATCAATCTGTTCAACTCGTATAGATGACTTATTGCTGATTCTGACTGTGGACAAAGACTGTTGTCTGTTGTCTGTTGTCTGTTGTCTTCAAAATATTGAATCTCAAAATTCTTGTTGAAAATATTTTCTCTTTCGATTCTCTCGGCTTCGTCGTT
>JAZRNQ010000057.1:0-10031 GCA_045648285.1 Bacteroidales bacterium
TTCGATTTCTTCACTGTAAGGTGTTGTTGTCCAATAGTAGCCCCAAATTCCTTGATCTAACGCGCCTTCTGTTCCACCAGCGACAGCAGCAGGAGTATTCATAAATCCAGCAGCAGGAAGGAATATGTGATTACCATTTATCTTTGATATTACATTGAAACCGTTACCAGCCCAAATCCAATCACTTTGTGTTACCAATTCGTACATATCTTCCAATTTAGGAGTTCTCCAGTTTCCACCCCATTGTGCTGATGCTGCATCATATTCTGGATTGCCAGAGATAGAATCTAATACCTTGCCATATGTTGTACAATTTCCTATTTCGTATGTTTCTTTGGTTTCAATTTCACCCCATGCATAATGTTCGCCATAAGCTGTTGGCAATGCTGCACCCACATTGCATGTAGCCCATTTAACACCACTTGGGAATCCCATATCAACGTATTCGTGTCCGTTATATGGATCTTCTGGTTCTGGTTCTGGCTCTGGTTCTGGTTCTGGCTCTTCGTTTGTTGCTTCCGCTGTAACAAAGTTGATATTTTCACCATAAGCTGTGCCTTCGCTATTTGTTGCGTATGCTCTTACATAATATTCTGTAGCAGCTGTCAATCCTGATAATGTAGCTGTAAAGAAATCATCTGCAGCTTCTTCTCTTGTAGTTACAGTCATAACTGTATTATTTTCCAATGTTGGATTTTGTTCAGTACTCCAGCAGAAACCTTTTGCTGTAATATCTGCGTTACCATCATTAACAACAGCACCAACACATAATGCTGTTGTATCTGTTATCTCAGATACTGAATTTGTTGCTACAGTTGGCAACTCAGGTTTTGGTCCACATGCAACAAAAATACTGCATATCAACGCAATTAATAAAAAATGTTTTTTCATGATTTGATTTTTAAAATATAAAATTAAACGTTTAAAATTATCTTGATTAGAGATGTGCAAAGGTAGTTATTTTTTAATTCATAATGCATAATTCATAATGCATAATTATGGCAAATGACAAAAGGTTGAAGGCGAATGTTTAAGTGTTATTTAAAAAAGCGAGCAAAAATTAATTTCTACTCGCTTTTTATCTTGGCGACTTAGAGCCTTGGCGACTCGAAGTCTTAACTATTTCTTTGATATAAATATCTCTTGATACTCTTCTTAGGTGTTCTTTCGAATGCCTCTGACATAACTTCAATCTTCTTCAGTTTTGCGTAGTTAGGCAATTCCTTATTTACCTCTGGTAATGTATCTTCGATATATTTAATGAATGTTGCTTGATTCATGCCTTCTTTCGCTGCAGTGTCGAAGTCAGGATAGATGAGAGCTGTGAGACCGCCATTGTCTTCAATCACGAGTGATTCGAGTACATAAGGACGAGTGTCGAGAACAGCTTCCACTTCTTCTGGATATATATTCTGACCTGAAGGACCGAGAATCATACACTTAGAACGACCTCTCAAGAAGAGATAACCATCTTCATCGATAACGCCCATATCGCCAGTATGTAACCAACCGTCAGCGTCGAGGACTTCTCTTGTAGCTTCTTCATTTTTATAATAACCTAAGAATACGTTAGCTCCCTTAACGAGAAGTTCACCTGCAATGTTCTTTGGATCTGGAGAGTCTATCTTCATTTCCATATTAGGAACTATCTTACCGCAAGAATATAACTTAGCTGTCTTGTAATCATCGTAAGTGATGATAGGAGCACATTCTGTCATGCCATAACCAACAGTGAATGGGAATTCCATCTTCTTGAAGAATGCTTCCACTTCCTTATTGAAAGCAGCACCACCGATAATGACTTCGTAGAACTCACCACCGAAAGCGTTTGTCAACTCTGTCTTTATCTTATTCATGATGACCTGTTCGAGGATAGGAAGTTTCAAAGCGAACTTGATGCCAGCATTCTCAATGACAGGTTTCACCTTGCTCTTGTAAATCTTCTCGATGATGAGAGGCACTGCAATGACCAAAGTAGGTTTCACTTCTGAGAGTGCCTGCATGATAATCTTTGGACTTGGGAGTCGTGAGAGGAAGAAGACATGACAGCCACAACTGATTTCGTATAACACTTCGAACATAAGTCCGTACATGTGAGCTGATGGCAACATAGAAACCACGCGTGATGTATTGTTAATCTGTGGCAATACCTTCTTACCGAATTCCAAGTTAGAACAAACAGCGCGATAAGGAATCATAACGCCTTTTGAGAATCCTGATGTTCCTGAAGTATAGTTGATGATTGCGAGTTCATCAGCACTGTCTTCGTAATAATTTATTGATTCAGGAGAGAATTCCATCGGATAATATTTTCCGAAGAGTTCGTTGAGGTGTTCACGACTTTCAGAAATCTTTTCGTTAGCAGCATAAAGCAACTTAAAAGTATTTACTTGGATGATTGCTTGTAAGCCAGACATGTCGAGTTCTGAGAGACCTTCCCAGATAACCTCGTCAACGAAGAGAATCTTAGCTTCGGAATGATTTACCAAGTGATTGATATTACTTGGTTTGAACTCGTGCATGAGAGGCACAGGGACTGCACCGTATGTCATGGCTGCGAGGAATGAGACAACCCAGTTGGCTTGATTTCTTGAACAAAGTGCTACCTTGTCACCCTTTTCAAGACCGCATTCTTCAAACATGATATGAAGCTTAGCTATTCTTCTAGCCAAATCTCTATAGTGTAATGTCACACCCTGATAGTTAGAGATTGCAGGTCTGTCCCAGTTTTCTTTGATAGATTTTTCAAAAATCTTATTTACTGATGTAAAGCTCATAAGTTATTAGATTTGTTAAAAATATTTAGTTCATCGGGACAAAGATACAAAAAAAAAGACAACAAGACAATATGTCTACAAGTCTACAAGTATTTTTATCAAAAAACGCATCAACTTGTAGTCTCGTGGTCTTGTGGACTTGTAGACTTTTCTTATATTTGCAAAAAATAAAAAACTATGGAAGAAAAAATTTTTGACCCTAATGCAGCTGCTGCTCTTGGCTCTGGCATCTACGGATTACCATGTAGCGCAGAAGAAGCTGAAATCATAATCATCCCTGTCGAATGGGAACTTACAACAAGTTATAACAGAGGTACTGTCGACGGTCCTCAAGCAGTCTTCGATGGTTCAATGCAAGTCGACCTTCACCACCACGATTATCCAGAAGTATGGAAACGCGGCATCTGGATGGATGAATTCCCACAAGAACTACGTGAGCTTCACGATGAACTCGTTCCTCTCAGCGAAGATATCATCGATGGTATAGAAAATGGCGATGTCGATGAAAACCCAGAAGCATACGAAGATAAATATGCAGCAATTGAAAATGGCTTCGACAAAATGTTCGCATGGCTAAAAGACAGAATCGCCTACTGGAAATCACAAGGTAAAAAGGTAGGTCTCCTCGGTGGCGACCACAGCATCCCTCTCCCATATCACACCTATTTCAATGAACTAGGTGAAGAATACGGCATCATCCACGTCGACGCTCACAGCGATTTAAGAATAGAATTCGAAGGTTTCAAATATTCTCATGCTTCTATCTTCTATAACACGATGAAATATGACAACATCGAGAAGTTAGTACAGGTAGCAATACGTGACTACTGCGACCAAGAAAAAGAAATCATCAACAATTCTGAAGGAAGAATGGTGGTGTTCTACGACCGCGACAACCGTAGAAAGATGTACGAAGGCGCTACATGGAAATCGATATGCGACGACATCATCGCTCAGCTTCCAAACAAAGTTTATATCTCCATCGACATCGACGGACTCGATCCTAAGCTCTGTCCTAACACTGGAACACCAGTACCAGGCGGCATGGAATACGAAGAAATGATGTATTTGTTAAACAGAGTTAAAGAAAGCGGTAAAGAAATAATTGGCTTCGACCTCTGCGAAGTGTCACCAGGCGAAGACGAATGGGACGGCAACGTTGGAGCTAGAGTACTTTATCATCTTTGTGGAATTATTTGAGTTAATGAGTTACTGAGTTGCTGAGGTACTGAGGTTCTTAGCAACTTAGTAACTTAGCAACTTAGCAACTTAGCAACTTAGCAACTTAGCAACTTAAAAAAATCATGAGTTTAAATAGTTTTTTACAATTTTTCGTAACTAAGGAAACAAAGTTTTTCCCTATTTACATCAAACAGTCAGAGTTGCTTGTTCATGCGACAAAGACATTATTGGAAATGGTTAAGATTGACAACTACGAAGAACGTAAGTTATTGGGTCGTCAAATCAAGAAAGACGAAACCGATGGTGACGAGCTTTTCAGAAATCTTTACAAGATGCTCAACATCACTTTCATCACACCTTTCGACAGAGAAGATGTCAATGAGTTGGCAGCCAATATGGATGATTCTTTAGATATCATCGACGACTGTTCCAAGAACCTCCTGATGTATCAACCAAAACGCATCGACAGCCAGCTCGTCGAGACTGCAAGCTATCTTTACGAATGTGCTTGTCTGCTCACCGACATCATCAAGCAACTAGAACATATTTCTATAAATCATAACGACATCATCGAGAGATGCGATAAGATAAAACATATCGAGCATGTCATCGATGCAATCTATTCCGATTATATCAGCAATCTGTTTAAGAACGAGACCGATTATATTGAATTGGTCAAGAACAAAAATATCGCTGAGACATTTGAGAGCGCGAGCGACATATTGAAGAATGTTGCCGACACAATAAGAACAATCGTCATTAAGAATTCGTGATATGTTAGTCTTTGCTATCTCCGCTTCTTTGATATTAGCGTTATTGATTACATTTTTAAACGGCATGAACGACGCTGCCGATGCGGTGTCGTGTCTCATCACCACCAAAGTGCTAACACCTCTCAAAGCCGTTGCTTGGGCAGCGTTCTGGGGTTTCATGGCTTATTTCATCTTCGACTCTCATGTTGCAGAGACTATGAGCCGCGGACTCGTAGAAGCTCAATATATGAATCCTTATGTGGTGTTCAGCGCATTAGCAGGAGCCACATTATGGATTGGAATATGCACATGGCTCGGACTCCCGATATCGTCATCACAGGCCTTGATAGGCGGCATCATCGGACCTGTCTTGTTCAGCCAAGGTTCATCAGCATTAGTTCTTGACGGCGTGTTCTTGGTGTTGTTATTCATGATTCTGACACCTGTGATAGGAATGGTACTCGGCTTCTTCATGCAATGTCTCATCATGCGATTATGCAAGAACGCCAACAAGAAAAAAACCGACAAGGTTTTCAAGAAGTTACAGCTACTATCTTCTGCAGCGTTCAGCCTCGGACACGGTGCCAACGACGCACAGAAGACCATTGGACTTATCTCAATCATGCTGTTCACTTCGTTGCAATCTCCTGAGATAACAGAGAACTTCAAGAGCATCCTTGCCATCTTCTTCGATGCAGAAAAAGGCTATCACGTTCCTCAGGTCGTAGCTGTCATCTGTTATGTCATGATAGCTTTAGGAACATTGGTAGGCGGCAAAAACGTCATCAAGACCACTGGCACTGGCATTGTGAAGATAACTCCCGACAAAGGATTCTGCGCTGAGACATCTGGTGCTGCAACTGTCATAGGCTGCTCATTGTTCGGAATACCTGTAAGCACATCACATAGCATCGTCGGTTCTATAGTAGGTGTAGGTTTGACTAATGGAGTCAAATCTATCAGCTGGGGAACAGCCAAGAGCATCTTATGGGCGTGGCTGCTAACAATACCAGCACCGCTTCTGATATCAGGACTGCTTTATTCAATAATCAAATAAGAAAATAAATTACAAAAAAAATAGTTGGCGAAATCATCACCAACTATTTTTTTATTATCATCTGTCATTATTTGTTTTTATTCTTTTTCTTTGAGAAGCCGATTCCAACCTTAAACTCCATGAATTCGAAGTTCTGTGTGGTGTTAAGATCTGTCGAGATGACAAAGTTCTTAAGATTAAACTGCAAGCCACCTGTAAGAAGCAATCCGTTATAATTTATATCTTTAGAATTAGAAGATTTATACCATTCTTCATTCACTGCTTGGTCTAATGTTGTGTACATTGCATAACCTCCACCTAACTTAAGATATACTGGGCCAGCTACCTTGAACATCAAGCCTGCAGTGGCTGCCAATCTGGAATTGATTTGCTTGCCTGTTAATTCAGCAGCGTCTGGAGCTATTTCATTATATTTTGTAAGGAATTGATTTATACCTGTCTGATATTCACCATCGACTATATCGAAGTTTGTCAACAATGAGATATGCCAACCCACTTTCTTATATGAACCCCAGCTGACACCGTATGAATACTTATCTTGTAATGAAGATGCATTAAGTGTGAAGAACTTCATACCATTTGCGATAAACTCATTTATAGTTTCCTTAGCTGGTCTGAAATAGAAATGATTCTGACCGTCTTGGATGATATATAATCTCTGAACATCAGTCTTGCGATGTCTTTTCACCATAACCTCATGATTTCCAATTGGCATGTCATAAACCAGTGGAGAATCGCCTTTCTTGATTCCATCAATATAAATATCATCGCCTTTCTTGGTTGATTCCAAAGTAACCAACTGACCTATATGTAATGTATATTCATTTACATCATCTTCACTCACCGTGATTGCATGTGTCTTTTCTAGTTCCTTGTCTCTAACAATCTTGACTTTATGATTGCCATAGTACATATATTTTGTAAGAGGTGTCTTTCCAAAATATTTTCCATCGACATACACCTTATCGCCTTTGTCGGTAGTTTTGATTGTCACTTTCTTACCTAATTCCACATTCAACTCTTTAAGGCCATCGTCTTCAACAGCAATAGTTCTTTCATAAACGTATTTGCCTCTTGTAATTTTAAGTTCATGTGTTCCATAAGAAAGCTTCGCTGTACATGGAGATTTTCCTATTTTTTCACCATCGATAAAGACTCTATCTTTTTCACTATCTGTAACTATTTGCATTTCTTTACCAACGAAATACTCAACTGTATCATTTGCAAAAAAGACATCGAGTTCGTTTATCACATTATACTTATCTCTTACAACCTTGACAGTATGCACATTGTGTGTCAAATACAAAGTCTGAGGTGTGTTGCCAACATATTTATCATTAACAAACAAGCTATCGCCGCTTCTATCCGTCATGACGAAGACTTTCTTTGAATCAGCAAATTTTTCTTCTAAAACCAATGTTTCATTTTCTTCAATGTTAACATTCAATGTAATGTCGGCTTTAGCTTCATTCTTAAGAACAAGCTCATATTCACCGATGAGAAGATTTTCAGCAAAAGGAGTCTTTCCAAGATATTTGTCAGCTGCATATACTGATGCACCAGAAGGTACTGTTGATAGTTCTAATCTTCCATAGAGAGGTGTTGGCAAACCTAATAAAATTGTGTCACTGCCTCCTTCTTGTTGTACGTTAGCTTGTAAAGAGAATGGTTTGTGACTTATCTTTCTAGCTTCGAAGATATGAGAACCGTAAGAGACATTGCCAAACCAATTTCCTACACCTTTGAATTCATTATCAACATAAATGTCTGAATTATCTTCTGCTTTTATTGATATGTTCTTGACATTAGAAATCATAGTTACATCCACTGTCACTGTATCATAGCCAAAGACTTCGAAATCGTAATGATATGGTTCATATCCATCTTTAAAGACAAGCATCTTATGTTGACCTATATTCATTACCACTGATGAGAGCGGAGTTTTACCCACATGTTTGTTGTCGACGAATATCACTGCATTTTCTTCAGGTACAGAAGTGACATTCAAAAAACCGTAAGCTGCCTGCATCTTAATATCCACAACTACAGCATCTCCTGATGTCATGGTATCGTTTCCATTTACAAGGCGATACATATCACATTCCACTTTCCATGTGTAAGGTTTGCCTACATTCAACAATTTAGAAACTTTGTTAAAGCCAACAAATTCATCATTGATATAAATCATTGAGTTTTGCTGATCTGTGTTAATGATTAGATAATTGATTTCTGGAACGATTTCATTTTCCACTACAGCCAAAGAATCTTCAATAACTTCTTGAGCCAATGATGGTAACGATAATAATACCATCAAAAAAAGTATCATTTTCTTCATAACTTATATGTTTATATTAGACAATTTTCTATAGCTTGGTTTTGCTTACAAATATATAAAAAAATAAAAAAGACAACCCGAAAGTTGTCTTTTTCCACCACATTATTTTATTATTTTATTTATCATTCCATATTTGTGTAGACTGATTGTACGTCTTCGTCATCTTCTACTTTTTCGAGGAATTTTTCGATAGCTTCAACATCTTCAGCTGAGAAGCTTACTGGGCTGTTAGGGAAACGTTGTAAGTTAGCTTTCTTAACATTGATGCCGAGTTTTTCCAATGCTGTCTGCATTGTACCGAATGCTGTCCAATCTGACAAAGCTACTACACCTTCTTCTGTTGCTTCGATTTCTTCGAGGCCAGCGTCGATGAGTTCGAGTTCTATTTCTTCTACTTCCATACCTTCTGGTAATTCGAGTTCGAAGACAGCTTTACGGCTGAACATAAATTCTAATGAACCTGATGGAACTAAAGAACCACCACATTTGTTGAAGTATGAACGAACGTTAGCGACTGTACGTGTTGTGTTGTCTGTAGCGCATTCAACAACGACGAGAACGCCAGCAGGGCCTTTTCCTTCGTAAACGATTTCGACCATATCAGCAGCGTCTTTCGCTGTAGCTCTTTTTATAGCAGCATCGATGTTGTCTTTAGGCATGTTTTCTGCCTTAGCATTGATGATTGCTTGACGCAATCTTGGGTTCATATCTGGATCTGCGCCGCCTTCTTTAGCTGCGATAGTGATCATCTTACTAAGTTTAGGGAACACTCTTGACATGTGGCCCCATCTTTTCATCTTAGCCGCTTTGCGGTATTCAAATGCTCTTCCCATAGTATATCTTTCTTAATATATTTTTTAAATTTTGCGCAAATTTACAATTTTAATTCATAATGCATAATGCATAATGCATATTTTTTTAATTCATAATTCATAATGCACAATGCATAATTATGAATTGTGAATTGTGAATTATGAATTGATTAAAGCTCCTGTCAAGTCACTGACATTTTCAAAGCCATGGCGTTCGCAATATTCGACGATGCCTTGAGCAACTTTCACAGTGATTGTTGGGTCGATGAAGTTGGCAGTTCCTATCTCTATTGCTGATGCGCCTGCGAGCATAAACTCAATGGCGTCTGTTGCTGATGAGATGCCGCCTAATCCTATTACCGGAATCTTCACTGCCTTAGCGACTTGCCACACCATTCTCAATGCTATTGGCTTGACACATGCACCCGACAAACCGCCTGTTACTGTAGATAACTTAGGTCTTCTCTTTTCAGCGTCGATAGCCATGCCGAGAAGAGTGTTAATCAATGATACAGAGTCAGCGCCTGATGCTTCGGCTGCCAATGCGAGGTCAGCGATGCTTGTAACATTAGGAGAAAGTTTTACGATAAGATGTTTGTCGTAGACTTTTCTCACAGCACTAACCACCTGCTCGATGCCTGATGTAGTGACACCGAATGCCATGCCGCCTTGTTTCACGTTAGGACATGAAACGTTGAGTTCGATTGCTGGGATGTTTTCTAAAGCGTTGACTTTCTCTGCCACTGCGCAATAGTCCTCTATCGTTGAACCTGAAACATTGACGATTATGTTAGTGTCGATGTCTTTTATTCTTGGATAAATTGTCTCAACGAAATAGTCGATGCCTTTGTTTTGAAGTCCGACAGCGTTGAGCATACCTGAAGGTGTCTCAGCCATACGAGGATAAGGATTTCCTTCTCGATGTTTTAAAGTGGTTCCTTTAACAATAAAACCACCCAGCTTTTCCAAATCTATAAAATCCTGAAATTCTAGGCCATAACCGAAAGTACCTGAAGCAGTCATTACAGGATTTTTCAGGGTCAATCCCTGATGAAGATCTATATTTAAATTTGCCATTTTAAATCATTTATATTAAACACTGGACCATCTGTACAT
>JAZRNQ010000058.1:0-3298 GCA_045648285.1 Bacteroidales bacterium
GGCGCTTCTGCACTCAGGAGCGTTCGACAGCTTCGGCATCTCGCGCAAGCAGTTCATGCTTCCGTGCAGGAACGGCGACTTGTTCATCGATACATTGCTGAAATACGGCGAACTCTTCAAGAAGGACAGCATGGAGAGCGCGATCTCCCTGTTCGGAGATGTCGAGGAACTCAAACCTGAAAGACCTGAGATACCGACTATGGTCGGAGAAGAGGACATCCTCGAGAAGCTCAAGTATGAGAAGGAACTCGTGGGCATGTACCTCTCGTCACACCCTTTGGACACATTCGCGTTCGAGATGGAGAATTTCGCTACATGTCAGATGACTGAGCTCGCAGGTCTCATCTCAGAATGTAATTCTACAAGAAAATCCGCAAAGGTGACGCTTGCAGGACTCATAACGGCATGCTCGGAGAGCCAGACCAAGACCGGACGCCCGATGTCCCGCATGACTGTCGAGGACTTCAGCGGCAGCTACGAGTTCGCTTTCTTCGGAAAGGACCATGAGACATACCTGCCGTACCAGAAGGTAAACAGTGCCGTCCTGATTGAAGGTGTGATCGAGGAGAGATACCGCCCGAACCCTAAGGGAAAGAAGGACGAGAAGACCGGAAAGATGGTACCGGATCTCCCTGACCTCATCTTCAAGATGAAGAACATCATGCTTCTGGGCAACGTGGCCGAGGAAAGGATCACAGGTCTGTCGATAAACGTCACCACAACAATGCTCTCCCCTGACTTCAGGGAAAAGCTCGTGAAGATGTTGAAGAGAAACAAGGGAAAGACCCCTCTGACCATGTTCCTCTACGATCCTGTCAAGAAATGGAACATAGAGTTCCTCTCCCACAAGTTCAGGATCCAGATCACCAACGAATTCCTCGAGGAACTCAAAACCCTCGGTATCCGCTACACCGTCAGCAAGAAATAGCATCACTTATAATATTGACATCCAATAACTTAACAACATAAGGGTAGGTCGTCTTGACCTACCCTTAATCATATAACACATTGACTGACAACCTATTAACTGCCCCGGTGTTTGTGACCATCCATATCATTCTGGTCATACCCACGCTCGCCTCCCCATCCGGTCAGCCCACAAAAAAGGAAGACAATTGATATCAAATGTCTTATTGGTTTCATTGTGTTGATTTTTAAATTATTGATTTACTGTCCTTCGCTACGAACAAATCTGGCGTAGCGAAGGATTATTTCAAAGGATAATCTGCGGGTGATACAAGAGTGAATCACCTAACACAGCCAAGTCATTTAAGAATTAAAGCGCATATAGTAAACTCTTGCAGAATCCATTGCAAGAAACCTGACTTTATGTAAATTTGCTTTAATTGAGTGATATTTCAAATACGTTTCAGCTGCTTTGAACCACTCTACGGAGGTTCCTTTTACCTCATGTTTTGGAAGGAATTCAAACTTTTCAAGAAACACCCCTGACTTCATCTGCTGTATCGTTCCATTTACATCGTCATAAATTTGTTTTAACACTTTGCTTGCATATATCTTTTCACATACATCTGGCTGCTGAATAACTCGCTTCTCTGTTAAACGAATAGTTTGAACAAAAGAGGACAATGACGTTGAATCATAATTTCCATCTACATTAAAAGCATTCCACCACATATCTGTAATTTGTGGATTCTTTTTACAATTGGGATCAACTGTTAAATATTCCCTCTCGTGAATAGACATCAATTCACCTGGTCTGACATATGTTAATCGATGAGGTATGTCTCCCCAACATTCGGCCCAATTTGTAGTGCGCGACAAATAGTAGCTAAATGTAAAGGCATCGCCATAGAAACGATGTATGGTAAATCCTATAGTCAAGAACAAATCCCCTTCATTCTTAACAAACAAATTGGCGTTAGATATCATACAATCTTGAAACTCTGTATATCCGAGTCCCAACATGGCCTCCCTTACATAAGGTAATAATGTTATTTTGCTGAGTTTCTTCATATTTCTATCTTTGCGGTCCAATATACGTCGGAGACCCAGGCAACCATCTTGAATCCGTTGGATCGTAAAAATAGTCTCCGTTTGATACCCGTTATTTTCCATCAGCTGCTTTCTTTTAGCTACAGAACTCCGTCCGGAAGGAGTATCAGGTTTGATTATAACAACTGTGCCATCTGGTTTAACGGCATCTTTCCTTACCACTTTATCGCATAGATTAATTGTTACCTCTGTCTTAGTCCCTGGTATTTACTTGGCTTACTTATTTCAATTATATTATCCATAATCCTTTATTTTGATATTTTATAGATTATCAACTTCTTCAACATCATCTATAGTGCTTTCATTGTTTTCTATATTTTCATTTCTTTCATAAAGATCCCAGAAATATAGATATGCATCAGAAGTTTCGCCTGCAAACATTATATAATCATATGCGTTTTCCAGTGTCTTAAACTTAAATCTAAAGAGGTCAAATGAGAAAAATATTGTTGAAACCGTACTCTCAATTTCATGATTCTCATTACCTGCAATGATATCTGCCGGCTTGGTTAATATAGAAACTAAATCAGTAGGCATATTCTCTATGAGTTCATTGTTCTTTTCTGACGGATCTGTAGCAAGGCCTATAGTCATCATGGATATTCCTAATCCAATAGAAGTAATGCCTCCTGTAAACATTAACGTGCCTAATCCAGCTGCCAGACCTCCCGTCATACCAGCTACAGCAATACCACCAAGAGTCGTACTAACCCCTGACGTAGTTGTCAGAAATCCTTTAAAAAACAGCTTTAAATCCTCCTGTCCATTTGGATCAAAGCGGTTAATTGGATCGTTAGAGCAGAAAGCATAAGGCGACACGCCGTAATACTTCTCCGAGAGGGGATCAGGTGTCATCCAGCGGCGGAGGGCTGGGCTGTACTGTCTTGCTCCGAAGTCGGTGTAGCCGGTGCTGAAGTCAGGAGTCTGGGACTCCTTGCCAGTGTAGCCGTCTCGGAGGGTAATGACGGGAGAGAAAGAGGCTGTCTGAATTGATTCAACCTTGGACTCCGATCCGAATGTCGAGTAATCCGACGCCTTGTATATTGCCCCATTGGAGCCATTCACCACGGCGCGAACACTTCCGAGGTAGTCTGTCACATAAAGCAAGGCCCCGCTAGATGTCAGCCTGCCTCCCGAGAAAGATGCGCTTTCAAATGTCAATGAACCGTCGGAACCTCTCCTGTAGACAAACGGGCCGCGATATACCAGTCCCGATCCATTCGCCTTAAGAGCCCTTGTCTTCGTTCCATCCGAAAGATAGAAATAATTTGCCAAAGTTGTA
>JAZRNQ010000059.1:0-3602 GCA_045648285.1 Bacteroidales bacterium
GAAGTCGTCGTATTCTTTGTCTCCTATTGATGAAGGTGACTTCTTCCAGAGTGGAGCAACATCGTTGATAATCCATGGTTTCTCTACTGATTTTGTCTTTGGCTTGCCTTCTTCGTCAGTCTCGCCTTCGACGATTTCTTCTACATTCTTTGTTCCGAATTGGATTGGCACTGACAAGAACTTACAGTATTTGTTCAATAATTCGCGAATCTTGCTTTCTTCGAGGAAGTCAGCGCAGTCGTCGGAGATATAGAGGATGACGTCTGTTCCGCGGTTTCCTTTTGGTATTTCGTTCATTGTGTATTCTGGGCTGCCGTCGCATTCCCAGATGACGCCTTTTTCTTCTTCTGTTTGTCTGAATGACTTGGAGATGAGAGCCACTTTGTTTGATACCATGAATGATGAGTAAAATCCTAATCCGAAGTGACCGATGATGTTAGCGGCTTCTGCTTCTGTCTGAGTCTTGAATTTCTCAACGAATTCTGTCGCGCCAGAGAAAGCTATTTGGTTTATGTATTTGTCTACTTCCGCGCTTGTCATGCCGATGCCGTTGTCGCGGATGGTGAGAGTCTTCTTTTGTTTGTCAATCTCGACTTTTATAGTAAGGTCGCCGAGCTCGCCTTTGAATTCGCCTGCTGATGCGAGAGTCTTGAGTTTGTTTGTCGCATCGACGGCATTACTTACGATTTCACGTAAAAATATCTCGTTTTCAGAATATAAGAACTTTTTGATTACAGGGAAAATGTTTTCCGTTTTTACACCTATTGAACCTGTTTGCATATCTGTATTTTTTAATTGTTGTTAATTTTTATGCCTCTCGAATGTCAAACAATATGCCACGAAAATGTCACTGACAAAATGACTTTAGGCTTTAGGCTTTTGAACTAAGGCTATTGGCTTTTGGACTTTCCACTTTTTTTCTGAGGTTCTGAAGTTTTGAAGTTTTGAATTTCTATTATGGCGTTCCGGTGAAGCCGTCGGGCTTTCCGCTATATCTTTTTCCGCTTCGCTTCAAAAGGATGCCGCTCCAATCCCTAACGCATACTACTGCCTATAAAACCTCAAAACCTCAAAACTTCAAAACCTCAAAATCTTAAAATCTTAAAATTTCTGAGATTTTGAGATTCTGAGATTCTGAAATTTAAAATAGTACTGTAGGGACGGCAGAAAGTGAACAGATATAGAGAGCGAAGCTCGAAATGCTTGTGAAAAAATTACAATATCTCTCCTTTATGAAGTTGTTCGATAGGGAAAATTAAATCCCAGTCTTTGCCCCATACAATATTGCCGTTTTCAATTTTGAAACAGCTAAATAAATTAGGGTCAAGATATTTGTTATACTGAGGATGAGGATGACGACGTATGAAATCTCCAATGTCGACAATCTGAATGGTGTCATCGTTGAAATATAAACGAACTACTAAGTCTCCTGCAATGACGGCATTAAGAATTTGAAGTTTTTTCATAATGAAATTCGTTTTATATTTTTTTAGTAATAACGGTACATTTTATAGTTTGTTTCATTACAAAAAATGTCACCCACTTTTTGATTATCTCCTTGTAATATTGACGGATGAATGTCTTTGCGATATTTTTGTCTTTTTCGCTTAACATTTCAACACCTTTTTTCTTTCGAACATTAATATTGATCAATTCTCCGTTTGATATGATAAGATCAAATATGCTCTCTCGGACTCCATTAATGACATGCACATGTATTGGTTCATGTTCGTTTGAATAAAAATAGAATATGAACCCAAAATATTCGTAAATCTTAGGCATAAAAATTAGTTTTAAAGTTCTTTTGCAAAGGTATGAAAAAGATTTGTTATAATAAATAAACTAGCAAGGTTTTTTACTATGTTTGCAAAATGAAAAGTCGAATGACTAAAGACAAAAAACAAAGTCTGTTAGCTGTTGACACAAAATAAAGAATATGCAAAAATTCATAAATAAATTACAATCATCATTAAATGACGGCAGTTTCGTTAAATTGACGTTGTCGAAACCAAGAGCCAAGAGCCAAGAGCCAAGAGCCGATTTGAATAACGTCTACGTCAAACCAATCATCTTGAAAAACGAGAAGATGTTTTCTTTCACATATCGTTACGAGAGAAGAGACGAGACCAAAAACTATGACGCTGAGCAGACTTTAGAGGTAATCAATCAATTGGTTCCAAATGTATTTCTCAATGCTTCATTGTTTACTTTGACAGAAGATATTACTCTCCTTATCAGTAAAAAAGGTAAAGCTACTGTCATGAGTAAGGCTGTCAAGGAACAGCGTGAACAGAACGTTCAGCATGACAAAGTAAAGAATCGTTTGATAAATACCGACAATCCTTGGTGGTTTAAACTTGGTCTTACCACTCGCGAAGGCAAGGTCACTGCCGACATGCAGCATAAATTCAAGCAGATTTGCAAATACGTCGAGATTGTGGATGGCGTGATGAAGAACGTGAAGTTTGATGGCAAAATCCGCATCGCCGACATGGGAGCAGGGAAGGGCTACCTCACTTTCGCTTTGTATGAATATCTCACTCAAAGATGTAAATACGATATCGAGATGGAAGGCGTTGAGATTCGCCCTGACTTAGTCGTTAAAATCAATGAGATAATAAAGGAGTCGAATCTAAAAGATTTCCGTTTTGTGGAAAGTAGTATAGAATCCTTTGGATGTCAACCGCCAGCGACCAACAGCCAACAGCCAACAGCCAACAGCCAACTTGACGTCCTCATCGCGCTTCACGCATGCAACACTGCCACCGATGACGCTATTATAAAAGGTATAGAGTCGGGAGCTAAATTAATAATATGTGCGCCTTGTTGTCACAAGCAAATCCGTCAGGAGATGGAGAAGTCGAAAGTCGTTGACCCAATCACGCGATACGGCATTTTCTTGGAACGCCAGGCTGTGATGATTACCGACGCTATCCGCGCTTTGATAATGGAATATTTCGGTTACAAGACACAGGTGATGGAGTTTATCGAGATGGAACATACTCCAAAGAATATATTGTTAGTCGGAAGAAAAAGCGATGCTCCAGTAGATAAGGAAGCTATCTTGAAACAGATAGAAGATTTGAAGAAACAATACGGAATAGAGAAGCATTATTTGGAGAAGTGTTTTTTAGGTGGGAACTGAGGAATTGAGGAACTGAGGAATTGAGGGATTGAGCCATGAAAGGGCGAAAAATATATAGGGTAAGGTAACGCCTTATTAGTTAGGGAAAATAAACACACATTGACACGTCTCTCCAATTTTTGGATTAGGATTTGTTTTTTGGGGGTGTGAGTTACATGGAATTTGTAGTCACCAATGCGTTAGGGATTGGAGCGGCATCCTTTGCGAGCGAAGCGAGCAAAGATATAGCGGAAAGCCCGACGGCAAAGCCGGAACGCCCAGATAAAATGTAAAGTTGAGAGTTTGGAGTTTAAAGAGGAGGTGGGGAAAGGTGAGGAAAAAATAAATTTTAAAAAACGCTTTTTATCTAAATAAAAATGCTTAATTTCGTGGACTAGAAAAACATTATAGTAATTAACCGTTATAAAAAATAAATATCATGCAAAACATTGAATGGTCAACACTCCCATTTGGTTAT
>JAZRNQ010000060.1:0-14211 GCA_045648285.1 Bacteroidales bacterium
TGCAACATAACTTTCCTAATTCAGAGTAGTTGGCAATGATTCCGCGATGCGAAGCAACAATCATTTCAGGCAATGATTCAATACTGAACTTATTCATTTTCTTGTTTTCCATTTTCTTGATTTTTTTGCGAGAGCTTATCCATTCGTGCAGCTGATTGCGTCTTGTCATCAGTAGTTTAAGCTGTCTTTCTGTTTCTTTAAGCTTTTCAGTTAATTGTTCAATACTTGGGAAATGAGATTCATCATCGAATAAATCTTTTATTTCGTCAAGTGTAAACCCCAATTGTTGCAGATGACGGATTAAATTCAGTTTCTGCATTTGAGTGATACTGTAATAACGATAACCAGTCCACTCATCAACTTCTTCGGGAATAAGCAGTTCTTTATGTTCATAATGACGCAACGTTTTTACTGTCACCTGCATCAAACGGGAAAACTCTCCGATTTTCAACCTAATTTTATTACTCATAATCGTACGATGTTTTGCTAGCAGCTGCAAAGATAAGTCATGACCTTAGGTACGAGTCAAGAGGAAAATGAAAAATTTTTTAAGCGATATCATTTAAGTCATAATATAGTAATCTCGTTACAATATCATCTTCCTCTTTTCTTAAATATTGAAAATCATTGTTCTGATAAAACGGAATAGCATTATTGTAAGCGTCAACGGTTATAAATCGACAACCGGTTTTGTTGTCTTCAAGAAAATATGACTTAATAAAGTATAGTAAAATAGAACCAATGCCCAAACCATGATAATCTTTCTTTATTCCCAATCGACATATCTTAACAGCTGGGTAGCTTTTAATGCGTTTTTCGTTAACAAATCTACTTTTTCGAAAACGATTGAATTCAGTTTTGTTTTCAAAATCTGTCAAAGAAACTTTGTCGTTAGCTAAACTGAAATAACCGATTATTTCGCCATTGTCAATATGTTCATACACATAAGTTACTGATAGTAGTGCTTTCTGATAATGATGAGATTCATTTACAATAAAGTCGTTTAAATCATCGTCTCCGCAGTTGAACGAATTTATTCTTTCACCATTTTTTAATCTACGAATTTGGTATTTAGAGTAATGCTTAAAAATATCTTTCATGGCACTTAGGTTTTAAGTGTTTTCTTTAAAGTGTTGTATATTTCTAAGCGTTTCGCTCTTTTCTCAGGATCTTCGTGACGTTTTTCTTTCATTCTTGCTTCAAATCTCCGAGCATCTTCACCGTAAAGAATCGGAGTCTCTTTAATAGGTCGTGCCATAACTTTTAGTTTTTTAAATTTCTTTGCAAATATACAACCTAAAACAAAACTTGTCAAGGAAAATAAAGTTAAAAATTATTAACAATCAATATGTTATAGATATATCTATTAATTAATGATTATATTAATGGAAAAATTAAAATGGAATAAAAAAACAGTCAAACTCGGGAGGAAATTTACTTTGATTGTTATAATTGTTTTAATTCGTTGTTTAAAAATTCTATCAATGATTCCTTTGGTGGTAACTGTAATAAATACTTTGATATGAATAGATTTTCATCCATACCTGCCGTAGCGTATTTTACCATTTCAGAAGATGCATCGGTGCAAAGCAAAATGCCAATTGGTGCATTGTCATCATTTCTCATTATTTGTTCTCGATAATATGAAACGTACATGTTTAGTTGGGCAATATCTGCATAATTGAATTTTCTGGTTTTTAATTCGATTAAAATGTGACATTTAAGTATTCTGTGGTAAAAAACCAAATCAATGAAGAAATATTCGTTGTCAATTAAAATACGCTTTTGTCTAGATTCAAAGCAAAAGCCATCTCCTAACTCTAAAATGAAATTTTGGATATGTGTTATGAGTATGTTTTCAAAATCATTTTCTTCAATAATGTCTTGATTTCTAATTCCTAAAAATTCAAAAACGTATGGCGATTTTACTATGTTTGTAACAGTGGAAATGTTTGCGTCGTTATTGATTGTCGTTAATAATCTTTCTGGATTTTTACTAAAGCTGGAACGTTCATAACATAATGATTCAATTTGGCGACTTAATTCTTTTACGCTCCAGCAACCCTTAATTGTTTCAATTTCGTAAAATATTCGTTTTAAAGGATTCTCAATGTATATTAACTCAACGAAATGTGAAAAAGATAAATTGTTGAATAATTTTGCTGGTTCAACTTGTGGTAATTTTTCAGATGCCGTCTGAAAAATTTTTGTATTGCTCGATATGCTTTCGTTTATTGTATTGTCGTCAGGAAGTTGTAGCCCTCCTGTCATCGACTGAAAAATGTCTTTGTAATTTGATAGATAATTTCTAATCTCAAATCTAATGTTTGGATATATTAAATAGAATTTACGACATTGGCTGAGAATGGTCGTCCCCAAACCTTTAATGGATATTGTTTTTGATATTTTGTATAATAATTTGTCTCCATATTTTGCTCTGTCTTCACCATTTTGTTCAAATTCTACAATCCAAAGTCCGATTAACCAATTACGGACAGTTATGTTTTGGTTTATAGCACGAATAGTATTGTTTTGTAATATTTCATGCGTGAATTTGATATTATTTGTGAGTTGTGGAAATTTCATGGTTTTAAAATTTTGGTTCAGCAAATATACAACCCAAAACAATATCTGTCAAGGAAAATAAAGTTAAAAATTATTAACAATCAATGTGTTATAGATGTGTCTATTAATTAATGATTATATTAATGGAAAAATTAAAATGGAATAAAAAACCAGTCAAACTCGGGAGGAGTTTGACTGGTTGAGGTTGATATTTATTTTTAATGTAGAGCAAAATTAGAAAAATATTTCAATGAAAATTACTTCTCTGAAATATTTTATTTCAAATTAATTGTGGGAAAAATGGACAGTAAAAGTCAATTCTAAATAATTTTTAACCAAAACATTCTACATTTTCAGAAAAAATCAAAAAAATGAATTTTTAGTCTGTTTTTCTTTTCAAGAAGATATGAAAATCTGATTTTGTTTCTATAACTTTGCATTGCTCAAAGCTCTCAGTTTAGAGCTAATGCTAACCCAAAATTAAGATTTATGAAAAATGTAATACAACGTCATCAATATGACAATGCTGCTGAAATTATCAAAACAGCCATACTTCAAAGTCAATATGAAGCGTCTAAAGATATTAATCGTATTCAGTTAGGATTGTATTTTGGAATAGGAAAGTTTCTTTCGGAAAAAACTCGTAATGCAAAATGGGGAGCAAACGCCTTGCAGTCAATTAGTGATAAATTGAAGTCGGATTTGCCGGGATTGAGAGGTTTTTCTGCGACAAGTTTGAAAAAGATGAGGATATTTTATGATGCTTGGCAATCAATAGATTATAATTCTTCCGTTGCAACGGACGAAATTGAAGACGTTCAAAAAGAAGGTGATATAATAATTGGGCTTGAAAATAATGCTATAAGAATTGATGATATCGGTTCGTTCCCGATAGATTGCTTTTTTAAAGTTCCTTTTACCCATCATCTGCTTATTATTGGAATGATAAAAGAAATAGAAGCTCGTTATTATTACATTCATCGTACTGCAGAAGAACATCTTTCTGTTGAACAGTTGAAGAAAATGATTAATGATAAAGACTTTGAAAATAGAGCGACAATGCCAAATAATTTTCCTAAAACCATTTCGAATTCTTCATTGGCGAGAAAAGCTGTTATGATGTTTAAAGACGAATATCTTCTTGATTTTATTAATATTGAGGAAATAGGAGAACGTGATAGAAACTATATCGATGAAAGAGTTGTTGAAAAACAAATTGTTGAGAATGTTAAAAAGTTCATTATGACATTTGGTAAAGATTTTGCCTTTATCGGAAATCAATATCATCTTGAAGTTTATGGAGAGAATTTCTTTCCAGATTTATTGTTTTTCAATAGAAATCTTAATGCGTTGGTCGTTTTTGAACTGAAGACTGGTGATTTTAAACCAATATACTTGTCACAATTGATGACTTATCTTAGGATATTAGATGATAAAGTACGAAAACAACATGAAAATCCGTCTATCGGAATCGTGCTTTGTAAGAATGCAAATAAAGATTTTGTGAAATATGTTATTCAGGATTACGACAAACCGATGGGCGTAGCTACATTTGACACCTCGTCAGAAATGCCTGATGAATTGAGAAATGCATTGCCTGATGTTGAAGAATTGAAAAGGTTGCTCTAATGAAGTCGTTTTAAATCCTTTGCAGCACAATTTTCTGCAAATCCTCAAGTTCCGTAGATGTCTACTTCCTCGGCACAGCAAACCGTATCTTTCTCTCTAAGTTCTCTACTTCAATATGTTGGCTTTCGTAAATCTCGCCGTCTATCGAAACGCAGAATCCTTTCGGTCCTTCAATCGTTACTTTTTTCGCCTGACGATAAACTACGATGTTCTCAAACTTAGGATTACCGATATGTGTGCCTGCAACGTAATATTTTATCAAACCTAAAAACCTTAATCTAGAAACGGGTTTTACTAAACATACTTCAAGCAAACCGTCGTCGTTGAGTGAGTTGGGCGCATTGAAATATGAACCGCCGACGTATTTGCCGTTGCTTACCGTGCATAATAAAATGTCGCCAGTGTTGAGCTGTTCGCCGTCGGCATAGACCGTGCATTTAGTTCTCATTCCGAAAAGAAATCCCCAGACGACAGCAAAAGGATAGGCTCGCTTCTTGCCGAACAAGACGTTTCTCCTTAACTTGTTCATCGCCTTGGCAACGACGCTGTCTAATCCGAAATGCGTTGAGTTTAAGGCGTATTTCTCGTCAACTTTCATGATGTCTACTTCCTTCTCTTCGCCGTGAATTACGTCACAGACATTATTGAAAATATCAGAACCGAAATATTTCACGTAGTCGTTGCCGCTTCCGAATGGTAAAACTGTCATGCTGGCGTTAGGAAATCCTACAATTCCGCTCGCTACCTTGTTGACGGTGCCGTCACCGCCGCAAGCGTAAAAACGAACCTTCTCCTCTGGATGATTTCCTAAATATGTCCTGATGAATTCTATTGAATCGTCAGCCGATTCGGGAGTGTATATTTCGTAGTCAATGTGTTCTTCGCATTGAGCGACACCGCCTTGCACCATGTCGAGACATGATTCCTTTCCCGCGGTGGTATTGACAATAAAGACATGTTTCATCTG
This sequence comes from Bacteroidales bacterium, assembly GCA_045648285.1. Taxonomy (GTDB): domain Bacteria; phylum Bacteroidota; class Bacteroidia; order Bacteroidales; family F082; genus Limimorpha. Next base: position 5,162 of record JAZRNQ010000060.1, read on the forward strand.
CTCGTTTCTTTGTCGCAAAAGTAAAAAATAAATTGCTCCTAATTGATGAACAAAATTGAAATATTATTGCTTTTTATTGAAAGTGTATTTATATGCTTATATTATTTCGTAACTTTGTCGCTTAAAAAATAGATAGTCAACTGTTGTCTGTTGACCGTTGACTGTTGTCTTTAACTCTTCATTATGAAAAAAAACGAACTGATACAAAATACTATAGTCCTTTCTGGACAATGTGACAGCCTCATGCGTTTCAAGGCTGAATCGACATTCATGTCTTTTCAAGATGTGGCAAGTCTTCATGCGACATTATTGGGCATCGACGATTATTCTCTTCTTGAAAAAGACAATGCGCTTTGGGTTATATCAAAAACCAAAATAAAAATTAACAAACTTCCTCTGTGGAACGATGAAATCACAATCAGAACATGGCCGATGGGAGCGGAGGGTGTGCGTTGTAACCGCTGTTATCAGATTATGAAAGATGGCGAAGTTTACATTAATGGTATCACCGAGTGGGTCATCATCGATGCTACTTCTCGTACTTTGAGAAAAGTTGAAACGACATCGTATCCTAACGACATCGACTGGATTCAGGAGAGGTCGATAGAGGAGAAGTTCAGAAGATTCAAAGACGACTTCACTGATGAAGATTTCATCTATAAAAGACTTGTTCGCTCTGGTGACATCGACGTGACGCATCATACAAATAATGTCACTTATATCACAATGTTATTGGATACTTTCTCAGTGAAAGAACTGGAAGCTAAACAATGGGAAGGTATCGAAGTGTCGTATCTCAACGAAAGCTTCGAAGGCGAGACATTGTCAATCTACAGAAAAGAACGTGAGGACGGATATTCATTCTCTATCAAGAAAGAAGACGGAAAAGTGGTGCTGATGGCATTCTTTCAATAGTTAGGAATTAGGAATTAGGAATTGAGGGTATGAGGGTATGAGGGTATGAGAAATCATGTAGAGACCTATCATACGACACAAAAAATAAACAATATGTCGTTGATGCGTCTCTCAAAATTTCCTAAATTTCTTAGATTCAAAAAAAGTTCAATGGCCTTAGTTCAAAAGCCAAAAGCCTAACTCCTTCTCTGTCTCACAGCTTCAAACACCACGATTGCTGTTGTGACAGAAACATTCAAGGAGTCGGCAATGCCGTTCATCGGTATTATAAGGTTTTGGTCTGCCGCCTCCACCCAGATGTCGGAAATGCCTGTGGCTTCGGTTCCCATCACGATGGCAGAGCCTTGACGGAAGTCGGCTTCTAGATAGTCTATAGAAGCCTTGAGATATGTGCAGTAAATCTTGATATCGTTTTCTTTCAGCCACTTGATACATTCTTCTGATGAGCAGGCGAACAATGGAACGTTGAAGATGGTTCCAATACTTGCGCGTATCGCATTAGGGTTGAATAAGTCGGTTCTTGGGTCGGCGATGATGACGGCATCAACACCAGCAGCATCGGCAGTACGCATGATTGCTCCTAAGTTGCCAGGTTTCTCTACCGTCTCTAGAACTATAATCAACGGATTTTTCTTTGGCTTGAAATCTTTTAGGTCGGCATATTTAGGAATCGCAACAGCTAAAAGTCCGTCGCTGCCTTCACGATAAGCAATCTTTTCAAAGACTTCGAGTGTCACTTCTTCAACATTGTTAGCGGCGATGTTGGCAGACTCTTTCAATATCTCGTTACATATAAATAAGGTATCGACGACAAAACCGCATGCTACGGCACGTTCAATCTCGCGTCGGCCTTCGATGATTATTCTGTTCTGCTCGCGACGTTCTGATGACTTCTGTAACTTAACGACATTCTTAATCTTTGGATTAGTTTTGCTTGTTATCATGATTTCTGAATTTTAACTGTGATAAAATAAGTCCGCCAATGACCAATAATATTCCTAATATTTTTTGAATGTTAAGACTTTCTCCAATGATGATGCAACTGAAAATGGCAGTGAACACGGGAATCAAGTTGCTATAGATATTAGCTTTCGCTGCTCCTAACTTGCTGAAAGCAAATGCCCATAAGGTATAAGAGATGGAGCTGGCGAAAATACCTAACGACAATAACGGGATTATATAATGGTTGAAACCCATTATGTTTGAAGGCGTGACTTTTTCCATTATGAAAAACATTGGAATGAAATATATCAATCCGATCAGATTCTGTACAAATGTTATTGTGACGGGCTTGTAAATCAATGTTAGTTTTCTCAAAGAAATGGAATAAGCTACTGCAACCATCACTGCGCTGAACAAAAAGACGACGCCTTTTGCTGATACCGTCAATTCTAAATTTTTATTAAGAAGCATGAAGATGACGCCGAAGAATGAGATGATGAAGCCAGCGATGTTCCATGGTGTGAGTCGTTCTTTAAGGAAGAAAAATGCAGCGATAGGAGTGAAGAGTGGGATTGTCGCAATGATGGCTGAGCTGACTACAGGAGCTGCATTTAACAAGCCGTAACTCTCAAAGATGAAGTATAGAAAAGGCTCGAAAAGAGCAGCTAATGCAAATAACTTCAAATTCTTTCTATGTTCTCTAAACTCTGCGACTCTGAGTCTCTGTGACTTTAAGTCTTTAAAAAAAAGTATGCATCCTAGGAAGACACTCGATATGATAAGTCGGAAGAAAATCGTAGTGGTAGGATTCAGATATTCGAAGACCTGCGTCGACCAAATAAACGACAGTCCCCAGAAAACCATGGCGATGACGCCGCTGATATGCACTATGAAATTCTTGTTCTTCATTCTGCAAAAATAAGAAAATTATTTTTTAAAACTCAGAATTTCAAAATCTCAAAATGACAGAAAAATGCAGGTTTGAGAATTTTGAATTTTTGAATTTTTGAGTTTCTGAAATTTGATTTTTGGTATAATATTTGAACAAAATTCGACATCCTTTTTTATAATAACAAAAACATCATACTATGAAAACATTGAAATCTATTGCTTTATTTTTTGTAATGTCGTTATTTGTAATGACATCCTGTGAAGGTCCACAAGGTGAACCAGGTCGTCCTGGTAAAGACGGAAACGCTAACGTTCAATCTGGAACGGTGAAGGTGTCGGCTAAAGATTGGGAATGGGATGAGAACGCTTGTAATTGGTACCTTGATTTGGAATGGGATGAGATAGATTATGATATGGTTGATTATGGTGCGGTACTCGTCTATATGGAAAATCCAGGTGAAGATTTTTACGCATGGCATCAGCTTCCATTGACACTATATCCAACAGATCAATACTCGGCAACATTAGAGACCGTATATTATGATTATATGGTGACTGTCTATTGGACGAATTCGGATCTTAAAGCTCATGAAAACCCATGCGATTTCTATAACTCAGACATGGAGTTCAAGGTGGTTCTTATCGATGCTGTTTTATATTCAAAATATCAAAATGAAGATTTGTCAAACTATGAGACAGTTAAACAGCTTTTCAATATAACAACAGAAGAAAAAATATTTCTAAATTCAACAGAGGCGTTAAGATAATACGCCTCTTTTTTTTATCTTTGCAATGTTTGAGAACTAAGAGCTAAGAACAAAGGCTTTTGAACTAACTCTACACCCTAAACTCTACACTCTAAACTCTACACTCTACACTCTAAAAAAATGAAAGGAATTCTGAAGTATACACTATATATAATCTTGGCTTTTGTCGCGCTTGTTGTTGCGATAAGTCTATTCCGTCCTTCTTATTCTTTCGATGAACCGAAGCCTTTCCATGGAACTTATCTCCATAATCCTTACAAAGATATGAAACCTGACAATTGGATTCAAGCTAATTTTCATGCTCACACACGTCAGTTTGGAGGAATTACCAATGGTCGTGTGAATACTAACGAGATGCTCGACAGTGTTTATTCGTCTTTGGGATTTGATCATATCGGTATTTCGGATTATAACAAAATAAATTATTATGATTCAGCCAATCCGAGTTTTATTCCTACATACGAACACGGCTACGGAATATTTAAGATACATCAGCTTTGCATTGGCGCAGAGAAAGTGCGACGCCTTGATTATTTTGCTTTTCAGAATTTGAGCATGAAGCAACATACTTTGAATCGTCTTGCAAAACAGACGCGTCTTGTAATTCCTGCGCATCCTTCTTTCGTGAAGAACGGTTATCTCGTCGAGGATATGAAATATCTCAGCAACTACAAACTAATGGAAGTGCTTAACGGATTTAGAATCTCGACAGCTCATTGGGATACTGCTCTTTCAAACGGACATCTCGTCTATCTTATTGGAAACGATGACTCACATGACGTTAATGACATTACCTATGTCGGAAGACGTTTTACGATGATAAATGCTCCTGAGAACAATCCTGAACAACTGATACAAGCTTTAGAAAATGGCAATGCGGTAGGTGTCGATTTTTCAGTAATATCTGAGGAGACATTAGAACAAAAAATACAGCGTCTTAAAAAAGATTTACCTTATATAAAACAAGTTGAACTCAAAGGTGATACATTGTTAGTATCAGCATCTAAGCCTTTTTTTAAGATACGATTTATCGGACAAAATGGTGTGGAACTCGATGCTCAAAAGTATAAAAGGACGGGGATGTATGTCATTAAGCAAGATGATAATTATGTCAGGGTTGAACTCATTTTTAACGACTGGACGAGATTATATCTGAATCCGATAACGCGTCACGAAAGTAGTGAAATTGTAAAACAAAGATTAGATTATATCAATTGGACTAAAACAATAATCCTTTGGGTTGTTTATATTTTATTCTTGTTTGTAGTCTATAAGTCAATAATACGATGTGTCAATAAATCCTAATAGCTAGCAATAAAAAACTTGTTGTCTTGTTGTCATGTTGACTTGTTGTCTTTTTTAATATCTTTGTAATTCTTAAATTATAAAACAATGATACAAGAAAATCTAAATATCGTCAGAGCGACAGTTCCTTCAAATGTCACTCTTATTGCTGTTTCAAAAACAAAACCTGTTTCTGACTTACAAGAGGCTTACGATGCAGGACAACGTATTTTCGGTGAAAACAAAGCTCTTGAGATGCGCGACAAATATCAAGAATTGCCAAAGGATATTCAGTGGCATTTCATCGGTCATCTTCAGACTAACAAGATAAAATACATCGCTCCATTCGTGACATTGATTCATGCGATTGATAGTCTGTCGCTTTTGGAAGCTGTCAATAAAGAAGCTGCAAAAAATAACCGTGTAATAGACTGTCTGCTTCAGTTTCATATAGCTCAGGAAGAAACAAAATTTGGTCTTGATATAGAAGAAGCTAAGTCGTTGTTAGAATCTGAAAGTTTTAAAAACTTAAAAAATATTAACATCTGTGGTGTGATGGGAATGGCGACTTTTACTGAAGACGTGGTTCAAGTAAGAAACGAATTTAAAAATCTTAAGAATATTTTTGAAACCTTAAAAGAAAACTACTTTAAAGCAAACGACTCTTTCAAGGAAATCTCTATGGGAATGTCAGATGATTATCCGATTGCTATTGAAGAAGGAGCGACGATTGTGAGAGTGGGAAGTAAAATTTTCGGAGCAAGAAATTATAACGTTTGATGACAAATGGCTGAAGGCTAATGGTAAAAGACAAATGTGGTATTTAGCCTTTTGTCCTTGGCCTTTTGTCCTTAGCCATTAGTCTTTAGTCAAATTTGATATGAAAAAAATACTCTTTACATTATTGAAAATGCTGGTTTTCTTGTTGGTGCTTTTTGCAACAATGAGGATTATTTTTTGCATAAAATATAGTACACTCATTACCTTATCTGAGATTCCGTTTTCAGAGATAATGAAAGGCTTTTGGTCGGCCTTGCCACTTGACATCGCAACGGCATGTTTTATGCTGACATTGCCAGTTATATATATGTTCATCTCGGTAGCCATTGACAAGGAGACTCTGTTTGCTCCATTACGTTGGTATTTCTATCTGATGGTGGCAGTATATAATCTAGTGGCATTTGGTGACATCGGTATCTATGGAGAATGGAGGACAAAGTTGTCGTACAGAGCTTTGATGTATTTGGAAAATCCTGCTGAAGTTATCAATACGGCAGAAACCGAGCAGACTTTGCTTCTCATTGTTTTATGGACTTTCATTACGATTTTGTTTTGTTGGTTTTATACAAAATTTGTGGAACCTAAGTACTTGGCATCTAATAAGGAATCTGTCACTCCAAACAAGTATGTTTTTTCAGGAAGTTTTATACTTATGTTAGGAGTCCTTTTCTTAGGAATGAGAGGCGGTCTTAACGAGATACCAATATCTTCAAGTAGGGTGTATTATAGTAGCCATAAGATTGCTAATGAGATGTGCGTTAATCCAGCTTATTATCTGGCAGAAAATATCTTGAATTCTAAGTTGGTTGAGTCGAAGGCGCATTTTAATTATATGGATTCTGATTCAGCAAAGAAAAGAACAGCGCAACTTCATGAGACGTCGTGCGATTCAACGATGTCAATACTGAAAATAGAAAAACCGAATATAATAGTCGTTCTTTTAGAAAGTTGGTCGGCAGACTTGATTGAATCACTCGGTGGCGAACCTGGCATTACACCTAATTTCCGTGAGCTTGAAAAGGAAGGCTTGTTGTTTACAAACATATATGCTAGTGCTAACCGTTCACAACATGCGATGTCATCATTATTTGGGGGACTTCCTGGTATGCCAGTGACGACGCTGACAAATCATCCGGATAAATATTATGCCATACCATCGCTGGTGAAAAAAATGGATACTATAGGTTATCACACTAGCTTTTATTTTGGAGGTGAATTGAATTATGGCAATATCTTGTCATATCTGCGTTATAATGAATTCGATGAAATAATAGAAGCTAAAGATATCCACGAAGGTTTTCATAAGGGAAAACTTGGATATCATGATACTGATATAATGCCTTGGTATATAGATCAAATATCTGAATATCCGCAGCCATTCTTCAGTACATTGTTTACGCAAAGTACACACTCGCCTTACGATTATCCGAAGATCTTTGAAGAGTTGGAATGGCCTCAGATTGAAAAGCCATACGTGAACTCTGGACATTATACAGATATTGCTTTAGGCATGTTTATGGAGAAAGCAAGACAGCAGGAATGGTATGACAGCACTTTGTTTATTTTCGTTGCAGATCATAGTCATTCTTCGTATAAAAATCATGGGTTGGAATCTTTTAATCATCACAAGATACCAATGCTGATTTATGGTGAGCCACTGCAGGATTCATTGAGAGGAACTACTTACGATAAGATTTGTGGAAACACAGATTTAACGGCAACGATATTGGCACAGTTGGGTCAGACACATGATGAGTTTTTCTGGAGTAAGGATTTATTCGGAAAATGTTATAAGCCATTTGCATTTTTTGAATTGAATGAAGGCATGGGATGGAAAACACCAGAAGGTGAGTTCGTTTATCTAAACACAGGAACATTTGTGAAGAACACTTTGCCGGCAAGTATTAGAGATAGCGTTGTTATGGATGGAAAGGCATATATGCAGTATCATTTTAATTTGTTTAACTCATATTGATTGAGACTGCGTACTGCGGATGACAGATGGCTTTTTTTAGTCTTAAAAACTATTGTTAATTACTAAAAAAATCATTACTTTTGCACAAAAATAAAATATAACATGTTTGAAGGATTAAGTGAGAAACTTGAACGCTCGTTCAAGATATTAAAAGGACAAGGACATATAACAGAAATTAACGTAGCAGAAACATTGAAAGAGGTTAGAAAAGCTCTTTTGGATGCTGACGTTAGTTACAAAATAGCAAAAGATGTTACTAATAACATCAAAGAAAAAGCATTAGGACAGAAGATATTGACATCTGTATCACCAGGACAACTCATGGTTAAGATTGTTCATGATGAGCTTGCAGAGTTGATGGGTGGTGAACACACAGAAATTAACATCAAAGCTAATCCTGCAATCGTTTTGATGTCAGGTCTTCAAGGTTCTGGTAAGACTACATTCTCAGCTAAGTTGGCCAATTTCTTGAAGAGCAAGAGAGGTAAACAGGTGTTGCTCGTAGCTTGTGACGTTTATCGTCCAGCAGCTATTGACCAATTGAAAGTCTTAGGTGAACAAATAGGGGTAGAGGTTTATTCTGAGATAGAAAGCAAAGATCCAGTTAAGATTGCTGAAAATGCTGTTCAATATGCGAAAGAACATAACAAGAATGTCGTTATCATAGATACTGCAGGTCGTCTTGCAATTGACGAGCAGATGATGAACGAGATTGCAGCCGTTAAAGCTAAAGTCAATCCACATGAAACCTTGTTCGTCGTTGACTCAATGACAGGTCAGGATGCTGTCAATACAGCTAAGGCATTTAACGATCGTCTTGATTTTGATGGCGTAGTGTTGACCAAGTTAGATGGTGACACACGTGGCGGTGCAGCATTGACAATACGTTCTGTTGTTGATAAGCCAATTAAATTCGTTGGTCTTGGAGAGAAAATGGATGCTCTCGACATCTTCTATCCCAAACGTATGGCAGACCGTATCCTCGGTATGGGTGACATCGTTACTCTCGTTGAAAGAGCTCAAGAACAATTCGATGCAGAAGAAGCTGCTAAGCTTAAGAGGAAACTTGCTAAAAACGAATTTAATTTTAACGATTTCCTAAAACAAATCCAGCAGATCAAACGTATGGGTAGTATCAAAGATCTCGCTGCTATGATTCCAGGAATGAATAAGATTAGTGACGAAGATATTGATGAAGATGCATTCAAGAGCATCGAAGCTATCATCGGTTCAATGACACCAGCTGAACGCGAAAACCCAAAAATCTTGAACGGCAGCCGTCGTAGAAGAATAGCAATGGGTAGCGGTACCGATATCGTTGAGGTTAACAGATTGATAAAACAATTTGAAGAAACATCAAAGATGATGAGACTGATGACAACAGGCGGTGCAAAGAAAATGATGCAGATGATGTCACAAATGAGAAGAAGATAAACATAATAAAACTTAATATTATGGCTGATAATAAAATCATTGATGGCAAACTTATTGCCGCA
>JAZRNQ010000061.1:0-9752 GCA_045648285.1 Bacteroidales bacterium
ATATCTGTTGGTTTTGTAACCTTAAACTTTTCCTGATAAATGACGTATTCATCACCATGTTTAAAACTCAAAAGATTTCCTTCTTCAAATATTAATGTACAATATACATCGCCGTATTTATCTGGCATAAATACAAAACAACCTGTTGACGTAGTCATATTCCACATCCACGAGCCTTCAATGCCAGGAATACTTTCGGTTAACTCATAGTTTTCTTTGTTGCATGAACATAGAAACAATACTGATAATGTTAAAAAAGCAAATACTATTTTTTTCATAATACAAAGCACTAATTAAATACAATTCAACGTTAATTTTATTTGTTTATTATAACTTTCTGAACCTTTATTGCATGATTATCTGATATAACTTTAATGTAGTGTATGCCATTACTAAGATTGTCTGTTTCTATTCTGATAGAATCAGAATTAATTGTACATTCATATTCGACAATACCTAATTGGTTATATAAAATGATATTTCCATTTAAAAGATTATTTGGCAACTCAACAATTATGTAGTTATCTGCAGGATTAGGATAGATTGTGATATTATTGTATGTTTCATCTTCATCAATAGCCATCCTTTGTGCCGGTGGGGGATTATTACCTGACTGGTGACAAGGTAATAAACTATTAGAAAAGACACCAACTTTTTTCCAAGCACTAATTACAGCATTCCTTTCCTCACTGCAGCCGCCATATAAACTTTGTGCAGCAAAAACAGAAGCGAATAATGCATCATGATATTGAGAAGTTGGAGTTAAATAACCGCATAATGTTGTATATGCTATAAGTTCTGCCTTTTCAACTCCTATTGATTGTGACAAGTTGTAGAACCATTTGTTCTGAACTCCAGAATTAATGTGAATGCCACAAGTATTAACATCAAAGCACCAATTTTCTCCTTTATAATAATCTGGTTGTTGGTATAACATTGGATTAGAAAAACTACGTATAAAATCATTTAAACCAATATCTTCACCGATTGTCCAGTTCCAAGGTTTGCCGTATTTGCTTCTAATAAATCTTTCAGCCATTACACCAAAAATATCAGCAAATGATTCGTGCAATGATCCACTTTCTCCGTTATTACTTAAATTTGCATTTTCTATCACCAATTTATGTGCTAATTCGTGACCAATTATATCAGTAGCCGCAAAAGATATTCCAGAACAATCTCCAATCATTATAAAATTATCTGAATACGAAGAATTACAAGTATAATACATGTCAACAATGATTTTAATATCATTAGTTATATCTGTATTGTTAAACCGAGTTTCATAGTAATCATCAAGTTCGTAGATTACCCAGTGAGCAGTTGCCGCTGATCTTTCTTCTTCATCCGTCCATTCATTGCTCCAATTCTTAACATCTTTATTTCGTATGGTAGTAATGTTACCGTTTGAATTTTTCAATCTCCATCTTAAAAAAAATGCTTTTCTATATGTTTCCATTGCATTTTCATAATAACCATCATACAAAGTCTGTACATCACCTAATCCATACCCGTTCTTTGTAATATTTGCCACATCATATACATTGCCATTTCGTGCATTGACAAGAATTCTGTATTCATTCCCATTTGTTGCAATAATATCGTATTTCCATACGAAACAAAAATTACTTGACTCAAAACCATCTGTAGCCTTTCTTGAAATGCACAATTCTCCACGAGGGAGGAAACTGTTGTAACATATAGAATCAAAACTTCCGTCTTCCTCCAAGCACCATCCATTCATAATTGCAGTATCTAAATACATTGGTGGAAATTCCAATGAATTAATAGCAATGGATAAAGCCTGCTCTTTCGAGATAGGATTGGACGTGTCTATATTTAAGTTGTCTACCAAATCTCCTAAAACGAGGTTAATGGTATCAGATGTATCTTGTGTAAAGATAAGTGATGATTCAACCTTGTAACCTTTGTAATATTGTTGATATTTAGTTATTTTATTATTCACAGAAGAATTTGTAGATGAAACAACATCATTGACAGAAAAAATATTATCTACAACTAATTCATCATTGACAGTTAGATTAAATTCTGATTTGCAAACAGGAATAAAATTCGCTGTTGTTAAACAGGAAACATTACTTCTGGTTCCTGAATTATATTCGTTATCAATATAATACCAATTTGGGTATATTTCATGTTCTATAATTGATGGTTCTTCTTGTCCATGTATTCTAATGTTGCAGATTATTATCAGCAACAAAACCAAGCTTGACTTTGTAATTGTTTTCATGATATTTATTTTTTTAATAATTACCTTTCAATTCTAAATTCTCCCTCAGCACTACCTCCATTATATATCATTGTAATATAATATGTGCCAGATGGTAAATTGCCAATTGGAATAAATAACACCTCATGTTCGATAACATTTATCGTAGAACTATAAGCTGTGTTACCATATTCGTTCTCTAAACTAATGTCGGTTTGTCCCAAACCAACATTAAATCTAATTGTTAAGCATGAGCTATTGTAAGTTGCTTCGATTGGATCTCCTGAACGTGCATTTTTGCCATTTGTTTCTCCACTTCTGACAATTGCTATTTCCCGTTCTTCATTGCAGTTGTTTTCATGACAAAAAGATACAATGCATAAAAACATAAAAATTGTAAATAATGACTTTTTCATAACTATAATTTTTAAAGTTTATATGCAAAACTACCTAATCAATTATTACAATCTTGATTTTTACAATGATTTTACAGATATATTTTACATTGTCAAAAATGAATCTTGTGGTTATCAGTATAATATAAGAAAATAAGCCAAATATCTTTCCAGTCGTTTTACAGATTCAATTACTAAATTTTGGTGTGTGTTTGGCGTGTTTCAATTTATTGAATAAAAAATGCAGAGCTATTTTTTTACTCTGCATTTTAAGTTTACTGAAAAAACATGTATGTCACCGTAAAAATTTTTCAGACTTCTCTTTGGTAATATTTTTCTAATATATATTCTGAAAAAGAAGTTCTCTTATTTTCTATTTTCAATTTCTTTCTGATGTTGGTTCTTGCCTTACCGACTGAATCAACACCTAATTCGATTATATTGGCAATATCATCTACACTTATTGGAACAACCGATAACAGACACACCTTATATTCCGTTTCGTTTAATTCAGGAAATGTTTTCTTGATAAATGAAGTTATATCACTATATGAAGATTCGATTACATCCTCACTTGCTTCAAAAGCTGTTTTGAATGGAGACCCGTATGCGTATTGTTTGATTTCTTTTACGTTTTGTTTGGTTTTGCTATTGTGTTCAAAAATATTTACTTCCTTGATTATTTTGAAACGTTCTCTCAAACTGTTGTTTAAAGATTCTTTGATTTTATATTTGAATTTGTCATAATCCTTTTTCTCACCATTTAAAACATCAATATGTTTTGACATCATGGTTTCTCTACGCTTTGATTTTATGATTATTATGATTGCAATAATCGCTCCAGACAAAGATATAACCAAAATACATATTATCAGCATCAATCGCATGTTTAATTTTTTCTGGTAAACATTACGATATAATTCATGATCATACTTTTGCTGTATCTCGTATATATTCTGCTTTAGATTCTGTTCACAGATGTCTTCAAGAATGTATGATAATTCTTTCTGAAAATATAAAGCGCTGTCATACATGTTTATTGAAGAATAATACTTTGTGAGATTGTTACAAATACTTACTTTAGTGTGACTAGCTTCAATTACATCAAACCCATTTCTTAACTTATTAGCGTATATTCTCACAGAATCAGTGTTGTTTCCTTCAAGAAATAAAGACATGAAATTTAGATTATATAAATAATCCTGTAAATAATTACGATTTTTACCAACTGACATGTTCAGATATTTCAACGCAATTTCCCCTTCATTATTATTTTTATAAAACACATACGCATTCTGATAGATTTGTGATTGTATATTCTCATCATCTGTCTGTTCAGCTATTTTGATAGCTTGTTCTATATTGTATATGGCACTGTCAATATTATTGCTTATGTAATATAATCTGGCTACTTGTGAATAAGAACTTGATTTTTCAACATCATTATTTGCCAAACAAACGGACTTTTTGTAAATGTTTAATGCTTCATCCCAATATGTCTGCTTGCTAAACACCTCTGCCATGTAATTGTTTATCCTCCACATATAAAGGGAATCATGCATGTTTTCCGCCAATGTGAAAGCCGTCTTGTAGTCTTTCATAGCGTTTCCGTATTCGCCTCTTTCATCATAGACGCAGGCGCTATACAGATGGGCATACATGTTCATCTGTGAATTCTTTTTCGTCTTGTCGAAGTATGTTTTTGTTATGAAGATATTTGTGTCTTCTTTTATGTTGTCGTAATTCTTGTACTTGGCTTGTACTTTCGTCACAAGATATTCCATATATTTCTCCTTCTTCAGGAACTTCTCCGGCATCAGGATAGAGTCAAGATACATGGCAGCCGTGTCAGGGCTTGTCTCGATGAGTGACTGCGCTTTCTCCAAAAACGTTTCCGCATCATTATGACGCGAACATGACAATGACAATATAAGCAATGACAATATATACAGGACTTTTCTCATAGACTGAATTTTCTGCAAAAATACAATAAATAATCATTAGAATCACTCTACCCCCCCCCCATAAAAATTGAAAAAAAATATATAAGTTCCCTTTAAAACAGCCTTAAAAACACTTCAAAGCGTCATAAACGCTTCACATGCAAAGTCCCTTCAAGAAGGTAACTCGGAGGGACAATACCTCCACGTTCAAGCCTACGGTTTTCGAATAAAAATTCCTAGCAATAATTTTTACCCGAAAAAACGATACGGTATTGCCGTCCGAGTTGTTATCCGCTTCGGGACTTAGCAAGCGAAGCGACCTACGACGCATATTACAACAGGTCAAAATCTATATTGGTGTATTTCACAAATGCCATGTCTATATTCCAATGACACGATCCATCAACCTCTGATATCCTTTTTAGTACAGATCTTTTAAGTGGGGACTAAAGCAGCTCTGCTCTCAACTCAGCATATTACATAATCATCCTCGCTTTTTCCATTCGTTTCCACTCGATTTTTTACTCTTTCGTGCCTTTATCTCATACATGGTTAGGACAAGTGATGACATACTATGATACATATAGTCAACAACTTTAATATCAGCATTTTATAAATTTTTACCATATATATTTGCAGTGACAAAATCAGTTATCAACACTAAAATCACATGCTTATGGCAAAGAAAAATGCAAGGGATGGAACCCCTACAGAAAATCCTCAGATGAGTGACATCGTGCTGATTCTAGACAAAAAGGAACTGCAAATCCAAGCTGTTTCAGAAATCAGCGAAGATGGCAGTTATTCGGCAGTACCTGCAGACCAGGAACACAAAAACTCATTTCTAAAGATTGACCGTTCCTCAAATCTTTTCGAAAACTTTGTGAAGAATTTCTGGAGTCAAATCAAAGACCCTACTCGTTTCGGCCTCTATTCAATTATAGAAAAGGAACTGGATAGTATCAAGATCAAGCAGGCAATAGAAGACATCATCGCAGGAAAAAAGACGGATGCAGCGGAGGATTTCCTAAAAAAACATGAGATAGCATCCGCAAATAATGAAAAACAAAATATCAATAATCAAAATCAGGAAGACATGGCAAAGAAAAATCAGACACAAGCGCCCGTCGTTGAAACCAACGACCAGCAGAACAATCACTATCGTTACAACGAGTCCATGATCAACTGGGACCAGCTGAATCACTTCGGCATTTCCCGTGACTACCTACAGGAAAAAGGTCTCCTTGACTCCATGCTCAAAGGCTACAAGACAAACCAGCTTGTACCTATCACTATGAATTTCGGCTCTGCCGTATTACGCACAGACGCTCGTCTGTCATTGCAACAGTCTAATACCGGAGAGGTAGTACTCGCCATCCACGGCATCAGAAAACAACCCGAACTGGAACGTCCATATTTCGGGCACATATTTTCTGATGAAGATAGAAAAAACCTGCTCGAAACTGGCAACATGGGACGTGTGGTTGAACTCAAAGGACGTAACGGAGAATATGTCCCATCATTCATCAGCCTTGACAAACTTACCAACGAAGTTGTCGCAATGCGTACAGACAATCTGTACATACCCAATGAAGTCAAAGGTGTAGAACTGACGGATCAGGAAAAGATGGACCTCCGAGAAGGCAAGAAAGTATATATAGAAGGTATGACAGCTAAGTCTGGCAATGAATTCAACGCTTACATACAAGTCAGCGCAGAACGCAGAGGCATAGACTTCATATTCGAGAACGACCGCATATTCAACCGTACTGCTCTTGGTGGTGTAGAACTGACGAAACAGCAGATAGATGACCTCAATGCTGGCAAGGCTATATTCGTCGAAAATATGCAAAGAAAAGATGGCGAACTGTTCTCATCATATGTAAAGCTCGACGAAGCTACAGGAAGACCTGCTTACACACGATATAATCCAGACTCTCCGGAAGGAGCAAGAGAAATCTATATTCCTAAGGATATAGGAGGAGTAAAACTCACCAATGATGAGATGAAAGATTTACGTGAAGGACGACCTATTTTCCTTAATGATATGATCAACAATCGTGGAGAAACATTCTCATCATTCATCAAGGCTGATCTAGAAACCGGAAAACTCATGTATTCACACACGCTTGACGGTTTCGATCAAAGAGCAAAGTTTGAGATTCCCAAAGAAATCTTCGGTGCCAAACTTTCCGGCCAGCAGCGTGCCGATCTGCAAAGCGGCAAATCGATACTTGTAGAAGGCATCAAGGGATTTGACGGCAAGACCATCTCGCAATACGTAAAAGCAAACTTCAATCAAGGAAGACTTGACATGTACAATGAAAATCCAGATCGCAAACTTAACGCCTCACAGCGTAATGTAGTAACAGAAACACAGCAAAAACGTCAGTCAAAAGGACAGAACATATAATGGTCACATCAAATAATGTATAACTAATAAAAACAAATCAATATGAACGACAATAACAGCACACCTTTCATGGTGGATGATATAAATTGGGAAGAACTGTCAGGAATCGGTATCCTAAAGGATGAACTCGAAGCGGCAGGAGAACTCGAAACTTTGCTTCGAGGCGAGAAAACAGGTGTTGTATCACTCAGTCTGGTTCTGCTTGGAGTTGATGTGGTTATGGATGCCACCCTTCAGCTTGTCCGCAAAAATAATTCTCCACTTCTCGAAATAATCGGCATCACGCCTTCTGGTCAATAACATTATTATAAATCCAAAACCGCTTTCCGTACACATAGGTAACGGGAAGCGGCTATTAAAACTAACAAAAATCATGATAGCAATTATAGCAGAAAAACCAAGCGTAGGCAAGGATATAGCCCGCGTCATCGGTGCAACTGAAAAAAAAGACGGTTATATGGAAGGTAACGGTTATATTGTAACCTGGGCACTTGGACATCTCGTTTCTCTTGCCATGCCTTCAGCATACGGATATGGCAAAGCCTCAGCGCAAGAACTGCCAATGCTTCCAGAAGAATTCAAACTTGTGGTACGACAGATAAAAACAGACAAAGGCTTTGTTACAGACATAAGTGCGGCAAAACAGCTTAAAGTCATTGACGATGTATTCGGACGATGTGCAAGCATAATAGTAGCAACAGATGCAGGACGCGAAGGAGAACTTATCTTCAGATACATTTACCACTATCTCGGATATACCAAGCCATTCAAGCGACTATGGATATCGTCGCTCACAGACGAAGCAATTCGAGCTGGTTTGGACAGTCTAAAAGATGGCATGGCATACGATAGCCTTTATCATGCAGCCGACTGTCGCGCCAAGGCTGACTGGCTCGTAGGAATGAACGCAAGCCGTTCATTATCCGTAGCATCAGGGATGCCAAACAATTCACTCGGACGCGTACAGACGCCTACGCTTTCCATGATATGCAAACGTTTCAAAGAGAACCGTAGCTTCACTCCTACCCCATATTGGCAAATGCATATCACAATAGAACACAATGGAAATTTCCGCCAGTTCTTTCATGTTGAAGACTTCGACAGCAAGGAACTTGCAGAGATGGCTTACGAAAGATTCTCACCAAGCTCCAAAGCCTTGATTACAAAAGTCGAATGTAAGAAAACATTCCAGCAGGCTCCACTTCTATATGACCTGACCACTTTGCAAAAAGACTGCAATATTTACCATAATTTGACAGCAGAAAGAACTCTATCAGTAGCACAGTCCCTTTACGAAAAGAAATACATCTCCTATCCAAGAACTGGAAGCAGATATATACCTCACGATATGATGGATCAGGTCCGTCAGTCGCTATGTTTAATTGCAACCATGCCTGAGTTCAATGAATATGGCAACAGCATTGATTTCAGCAAGTTGAACATGCGCAGCGTTGACAACAGCAAGATAACAGACCACCATGCACTTGTCATAACCGGCATAGAACCTCGCAATTTGGATATTCTGGAACAGACTGTATATACAATGATTGCAGGACGTATGCTTGAAGCATTCTCACCTAAATGCGAAAAGGAGACTCTTGTACTTGAGGCAACAGCTGAGGAAATGAAATTCCGTTCCAGTTCGACATCAATAGTCAATCCAGGATGGAGATCCGTATTCTCTCGCAAAGAAGACGCCGAAAAAGACGAGACCGAAGCAAACAAAGGTACGGCATGTTTTTCCGAAAACGAATGTATTCCTGTTACAGGACGCGGTATCGTACAACGCAGAACCAAGCCCAAACCACTATTCACAGAAGCGACACTTCTATCCGCAATGGAAACTTGCGGAAAGAACATAACAGACGAGAAAGCAAAGGAAGCCATTAAAGACCAGGGAATAGGAACACCTGCAACACGAGCTGCTATCATTACTACACTATTCCAGCGCAATTACATTGAACGCATTGAAAAGTCATTGGTACCAACAGACAAAGGCTTATACATCTACGAAGCCGTAAAAGACATGCAGATTGCAAACGTTGATTTGACTGGCATCTGGGAAAAGACGCTGATGCAAATAGAACAACGCACTTTGGACCATAGGACATTCATGCATTCCATTGAAAGCTTCACCGCAAATGCCACACGCGAAGTTCTCGGATTGAAATTTGACATTCCAGAACCGAAATCATTTCCTTGTCCTAAATGCTATACAGGGAAAGTGACGATACGTTCTAAAGTGGTAAAATGCGACAATTCGGAATGCGGACTGCGAATATTCCGCAAGATGATGAACAAGGACCTTAGCGAACAGCATCTTGAAGACCTGCTCGTATCAGGAAACACAAAAGTCATAAAAGGTTTCAAAGGTAAGAATGGTAATAAATTCGATGCCGCTGTCACTTTTGACGATGAATTTAATGTAAGGTTGAAATTTCAAGGGAACAAGAAATCCAATAACAAAAGAAAATAAAGTAAAGCTATCCCGATTCATAAAAACAATCGGGATATGCCATTTCTGCCAACGATTTTATGAATATGAAAACAAATAACGCCAAAGCAAGAAAGATAATGAAGCTGATAAGTTTTATTCTTTCAGCAATAGTAACGGCATTAGGATTCAGTTACCTCTATACACGAGGTGTATCGCCAGTATGGGCTGCGGTAGCCATCGTATGCTTTCCTGGATTTTTCAGATTTATATACAGGATTGCCTGCATCGTAATGGCTGGACTGATTATCTTTGCTATTCTAAGTTTCTTGGTGTT
>JAZRNQ010000062.1:0-3139 GCA_045648285.1 Bacteroidales bacterium
ATTATCTTTGCACCAAAAGTAGGGTAAAAACATATTATGGTTATGGCAAACAAATTAGAAAGACTTATAACTCAATATAAAGAATTGGGAATCGACAATCAGATAGACTACGACAAGTTTTATCTCTATTCGTTGATTACCCATTCAACTGCCATTGAAGGTTCAACGATAACAGAGTTAGAAAATCAAATAATGTTTGACCATGGCGTAAGTCTCAAAGGGAAGAGCATCATAGAACAGAGCATGAACCTTGATTTGAAGACAGCGTACGAACAATCTATAGAGTTAGCAAAACAACATACGCCACTATCTATAGAAATGCTCATCTCACTTTCTGCACTCGTAATGAAAAACACTGGCAAAGTGTATAAAACCATTCTTGGCGATTTTTCTTCAGCTTGTGGTGATTTACGCTTACTCAATGTTTCTGCAGGTATTGGCGGTCACTCATATATGAATTATAGTAAAGTGCCTGCAAAGTTAGCAGAGTTCTGCGAACGATTAAATGTTCAGCGCGCTAAAGCATCGGAAATGTCAGTCGACGACCTATACCAGATATCGTTCGATGCACACTACAATTTGGTCACAATACACCCTTGGGCTGATGGCAACGGGCGCATGGCTCGCTTGGTAATGAATATGTTACAATTTGAATTCGGACTAATTCCAACAAAAATTCTTAAAGAAGATAAAGAAGAGTATATCAAAGCATTAGTCGCAACACGAGAGACTGACAATCTCGACATATTCAGATCTTTTATGTCATCAATGATGGAGAGAAATCTACAAAATGAAATTACCATCTATCTTGAGTCTATAGGTGAAAATAAAAGTAGGGTAAAACCCGAAAAAAGTAGGGATAAAATCATTGTTTTTCTTGCAGAAGATAGCAAGTTGAGTGCAGCTGCTCTTGCAGAGAAGATTGGGATTTCCGTTAAGGCAGTAGAGAAACATCTTGCCAATCTAAAAAAAGACGGATCAATCGAACACATCGGTCCAGCCAAAGGCGGACATTGGAAGGTGAAGTAAAACATTCAGGAAATTATTTCTGTTTCATGGACAAACTGACGAAAGAACAGCGACATCGTTGCATGGCAGCGATAAAAGGAAAGAACACCAAACCAGAACTGTTGGTGAGGAAGTTCCTGTTCAGCCGTGGATTTCGTTACAGACTAAACCACCCTCGACTTCCAGGACATCCCGACATAGTTTTAAGAAAATACAAGACCGTCATCTTCGTGAACGGATGTTTCTGGCACGGTCACGAAGGATGCAAATATTACGTCATACCTAAAAGCAATGTCGAATATTGGAAAACTAAAATTGACCGCAACAGGACAAGAGACGTCGAGACACAGATGAAACTCGCCGCGATGGGATGGCATTTCATCAACGTATGGGAATGCCAGCTGAAACCTAATGTACGCCAACAGACCTTGGAGTCGTTGGTCAACACGCTCAACTACATATACCTTCAAGACCAGAAGCTAAAGCCATACGAGATTCCAGAAGAAGAATATCAGATGGTTGCGGAGAATGAAGAAGAATACGGGGAGTGAAAAAAAGTAATTTAACAGAACCTTATTTATTCCCATATTTCTTATTATTTTTGCATTATTCCAAATTTAATTTTCAACAACAAAAATCAAGTATTTATGACAAAACAATTAGAAATTAAAAACAAGTCTGAAAATAGCGAAATCCCCATCCTTCAATCTCCTTTTGAGCAGCTGAAAGAAATAGACGCCAATGGCAAGGAATGGTGGAATTCACGCAAGTTAGCACGCATAATGGGGTATGGTAAATACTGGAACTTCGAGCGTGTTATGGCGAAGGCTCAAGCTTGGATTACACAAAAAGGGTATCATTTGAGCGAGCATTTTACAGAGTTCATCGAGATGGCCGAAATAGGAAGCGGTGCTGTTCGTGAAGTTACAAGCATCAAGCTTTCGCATACTGCATGTATGTCTGTCGCTATGAATGCTGACCAAAGAAAAGAAATGGTGAAAACTGCACAAGAATATTTCTCTGCAACCATGACTAATGATATGGCAGTTCGTAGCATGGAATCAACAATTCTTCTTTACAAAGGAGCTCGTGGGAAGACACAAGTACAAGTTGTATTTGATACAAATACATTTTGGCTTTCGCAACAAAGAATGGCAGAATTGTTTGGTGTGACACAGCAAAATATCAGTTATCATTTACAACAAATTGACGAAAGTGGAGAAATCCATTTATCCGATGGTTACAAAAAATATTTGTACGCTTCGGACCAATGGTCAGAAAATGTTGCCATGTACAACCTCGATGTTGTGATTGCTGTAGGTTATCGTGTAAATAGTTATGAAGCTACGCAGTTTCGTATTTGGGCAACTCAGATACTGAAAGAATATCTGACAAAAGGATTTGTATTAGATGATGAACGACTGAAAGGGAAGAATGTTTTTGGAGCAGATTACTTTGATGATTTGTTGGATCGTATTCGTGAGATACGTCTTTCTGAACGTCGTTATTATCAGAAAATCACAGACATCTATAGTGAATGTAGTACAGATTATGACAAAGACTGCGAGACAACCAAATTGTTTTTTAAGACGGTACAGAATATGATGCATTATGCTGTAACCAAACAGACCGCTGCAGAAATCATCTACGAACGTGCTGATGCAGAGCACCCTCACATGGGACTTACTACATGGAAGAATGCTCCTGATGGAAGAGTTGTCAAATCGGATGTTACTATAGCAAAAAATTATCTGAGTGAAAAAGAGGTTGATTCATTGAACAGATTGAGCAATGCTTTCATTGATATTGCTGAGCAACGTGCAGAAGATCGTATTCTGATGACAATGGAAGATTGGGCAGAGCTGCTGCAACGATACATGGACTTAAACAACCGTCCATTATTGTCTGATGCAGGGCATGTGACTCATGAACAAGCGGAAGAAAAGGCACTCACAGAATATGAGAAATTCAGAGTGATTCAAGACAAAGAAATCATGAGCGACTTTGATCGTCAAATAAAAATGCTGTTTAACGGAAGTGATGAAAAATAAAGGTATAACTAATTGAATTGATTTAGACAAATAATCAACAATTGTAATAAAGCAAACTGACATTCATCCCAACAAAAAAA
>JAZRNQ010000063.1:0-2356 GCA_045648285.1 Bacteroidales bacterium
ACTGAATCTCAATGTTCCTATAGAACGGAAGGAGATCCCTTTGATTCCCGCTTTACGAAAGGCTTCTATAAGTCGTGCTGACATATATGTATCCCTTCCATTTTCAATGTAAATCAGGTCGCGGCAAGCATATCTCTGCGGAAGTACGGGAAATTCAATGGAGTGACAGTCACTATCTGCAAAGTCCATTTCGGAATGTCCGATAGAATGTATGAACAGCAGATAGTATGGGTCTTCCGTCCCTTGTATATGAATAGGGATCAGCACATATTCGTCTTTTGAAACATTCATATCCTCAAGGATTGCCTTGACCTTTCCGCTGACTGCCGCTACCAGACCAGAGCGGTTATAGTATGCCAGCATAAAATCCCACGAAAAGTCATTGTAATCCAGCTTTCCTTCAATATTATCCGGAATACTGCTGAAAATCCAATTCTGATGCTTTTGATACAACTGATCGGTACGAGTATGTTCCAGGATGAAATCGTCCCATTCTTTTGTAAGTATCTTGACTCCTTGTGGCGCCGCACGATTGCGGAGCAGACTTTTCTCCCATGATATATCAAATGCCCTATGCCCTGTGTCTCCCTCACATAAGTCTTTGAACTTCTCTGCAAGAATTGTAGGAAACTCCCAGTCAGGTCTTCTTTCAGCTTCTTTATTGATCAGTTCTTCCGCATATTTCCATCTTTTAGTCAGCAGCGCATATTTAACAACGTAATTTGAGAAGAACGGCTGTCTTCCACAACCGTTTTCAAGAAGAAGCGACAGGAAGTCATCAATGTCTTTAATGGACTTGAAAAACTCATTAAGATTGAGCAAGGATTTTCTGACATGGTCTCCAAGCACGTGTATATCGTAATCTCCAATAGAAATCGAATTGCCTTCTCCTAAAATGATTATGTCTTTATGATAGAGAGAATAATGAAATCCGTGCAGGTCTTTGGGACTTTTATCATTGTTGTAATAGTCCAAAACGCCCGCTATATCATGGGAGAATATACTGGCACTAATGATGAATTCATCCTGAAAGATGGGCCAAGACGGTTCTTCAATGCAAATGGTATAGACAAAATGTTCATTCTGCCTATAAAAGTATCCTCCGGACTTCCTGTAGCCAATTTCCTTCATATAAGGGGCCACTTCATCGGTCAGGAAGTTTTTCAAAATAAGATTCATACTCTTTAAAAATAATAAGTCAAACCAAAAAACGAAGCTCGTGCCTTGTCTGTGTTGAAATGCTGCTCAAAGAAGAGGCGGAAGTGGCTCACATCAAATCCGGCTCTCAAGGAAAAATTGGCAATATTCTGAGCATCACCGTAATAGCTCTGTCCTCCACCTACTGCGACTCCGACATATGGCATTACCCAATTCTTTGCGAACACAAATCCAAGTCGGTTCAGATCGCAATCCAATGATGCATAAACAGACCAATATCTATAGGCGTCCTGTAGTTTCATTTTCAAAGGCACGGCGTATGAAAATCCCACTCCGACCTCCAGCGGAGTCCTCCAGATGTCATATCTTCCTTCCAGTCCGAACATCGTCATGGCTCCGTCATACATATTTGAGAAACCATAGCAATTGAACGCTTTCCAGTCGATCTCCCATCTTTTGAAATGATAGTATTCGACAATTGCATTTGGTTCCAGCGTGATATTCAGTTCGAGATCGCGATCCAGATTGACTTCCACATCGCAATCTTCATATCCTAGAGTTGAGAACTGAAGCTTGACCAATCCTGCCGGTAGATTTAAGGAATAAACGCCATTCACATCTGCGTGAGTATTCCATGTCGGACCATTATGCACAGTCACGAACGTCACCGGTTCTCCTGTCTTGGCATCGGTTATCAAACCGCTTAGCCTGTACGTTACCTCCAAGGAGTCTGTTTGAGCATAAAGCCCCAACTGACCAATAAGACATGTAATAAATATCAATAAGAGTCTTTTCATGATCAGTCCTCCTCTTTATATTCTACTGATTTTGGATATTT
This sequence comes from Bacteroidales bacterium, assembly GCA_045648285.1. Classification (GTDB taxonomy): domain Bacteria; phylum Bacteroidota; class Bacteroidia; order Bacteroidales; family F082; genus Limimorpha. The sequence continues at coordinate 1,997 of JAZRNQ010000063.1, forward strand.
CTTGTAGTATCTTTCGCGTTGTGCATACGGGAATACCCCTTCACTTGTAGCACCTCCGCTATACTTCATTACCATTCTGCTGTCATGTGGGATAAAGTCATACCTCTTTGAATACTCCTTGAATGCTTCTTCAGACATAGGCACGCGATATATCCTATAAACATAGGAATCGAGACATACATGCTTGTATACCAATTCACAATATTCCGGATTGGAAGTATCTATGGACCTGCATCCTGTTTTTCTAAGAAGTCTTTTGAATTTACCGGGTTTCTGTTGAAAAGATGCTGAATAGGCGTATGTCACCAATTCGTCAAACTGTTCTGTTTTCCTGTCATAATGCTTGGCCATCTCTACCGC
>JAZRNQ010000064.1:0-7670 GCA_045648285.1 Bacteroidales bacterium
CATCAAATCGTTGATGTCAACATGACCGTCTTTCTCTTCACAATACAAAATTTCAACATTAAGAGATTTTAACATTTCAATTTTTGACTGTCGACTGTTGTCTGTTGACTGTTGTCCAACTGCTAAGATAGTTCTGTATTCATTAGCAGTCTTGACGATATTGCTTTCCAAAGATATAGTAGCCTTTGTATCAACAATGATTCTTATTGGCTGATGCACTTTCGTGGTCAAAGACTGTTGTCCGTTGTCCGTAGTCTGTTGTCCTTCAATACGGCAATTCAACATTGGGTCGTCTGCTTTGACTGTTCCTATTCCAGCTACAATTCCCATCATTTCGGAACGCAGCTTATGAACGAGTTTTCTCGATTTCTCATTGGTAATCCATTTGGAATCGCCAGTATAAGAAGCAATTTTTCCGTCGAGAGTCATCGCGGTTTTAAGCAAGACATAAGGACGTTTTGTCTTAATATATTTTAAGAAAACCTTATTAAGATTCTTTATCTTATCTACTTCAATGCCAGTAATGACTTCTATTCCTGCGTCTTCAAGGATTTTTATTCCATTGCCAGCGACAAGAGGATTAGGGTCGAGAAGACCGACCACGACTTTTTTTATACCTTTTTCAATAATGATTTCTGTACAAGGAGGCGTCTTTCCATAATGACAACAAGGTTCGAGAGTGACGTACAATGTAGCGTCTTTACAATCCGCGTTAGTATTTGTCAATGCATTACGTTCTGCATGGAATCCACCATAATATTCATGATAGCCTTCAGTTATGATTTCGCCATCTTTCACCACGACGCAACCCACCATAGGATTCGGGTTTACGAAACCTACTCCCTTCTTAGCGAGAGCTATAGCGCGTTGCATGTATTCTATGTCTTGTTGTTTATATGGCATAAAAAAATCCCTAAAATCATTAATAGACTTCAGGGCATGACATAACACTTAAAATAAAACATCTATCTTCTACCATCCGGACTATCACCGTCGGTTTCGGAATTTCACCGAATCAGTTCCCTAAGGAAGTCGCGGACTATCACCGCCGGAAAGGAATTTCACCTTGCCCTGAAGACTTTTGCAAATATACATTTTATTTTGAAACGAAATGTTAAAAATTATTAAAAATGATTTTTCATAAAACAAAAGCACACCTATTTCTATTTATACAAAAAACAACAAAGTCATGAACACAAAAATCTTTATTCTTATGTTTTTATTTAACATCTTCGCTCCAAGTAAGATAGACAACGAACCTGTTGCAATCAACCTAAACAAATATCTCGGCAAATGGTATGAGATAGCACGTTTTGACCATAGCTTTGAACGCGACATGCAAAAAGTCACAGCGGAATACAAGTTGCTCCCCAATGGTCATATACAAGTTATCAATGCCGGTTACAAAGACGGCAAGTTCAAGGAAACAATTGGTAAAGCTAAGACTACCGACACTTCTGGCTTGTTACGTGTCTCTTTCTTCCTCAACTTCTACTCTGACTATCGTGTCTTGATGATTGACAATGATTACAATTATGTATTAGTCGGAGGCAACTCACCGAAATATCTCTGGATATTGTCTAGAACGCCACAATTAGACGACGCTACATTACAAAAAATTATCGGCGTCGCAAAAGAAAAAGGCTACGACACCGATAAGCTGATATTTGTAGAACAATGAGTCAGTTAATATTTAAGTATGATGATATAATTATTGGGGATAGCATAAGGAAAAATGTAAACTTTCAATTTATTTTTCAAAACAAATCTCCCGACAGAATTGATTTCCCGGGAGATTTGTTTAATTCAAATTGATAGTGATAAACACTTCTAATTGTTACATAATCCTAAGGTCTTGTAAAATAGCGTATTCGCATTCTCCAATTCCTGTCACCACAATCTTTACGGCTTTGACGGCTTGTTCTGGATGGATTTCTGCTTTGTAACCGTCGAAATAGTCATAAACGAACTCCTCTCCTTTGATGAAGTTTTCGCCATCGTAGGAATATTCTATTCTAGCGTTTGGAAGTCCGACAATTGCTAAACTGTAGTGTCCTGTTCCAACTAAAATCTTTTCGCATTCAACTGGATTCTCAAATGTGTATAAGAAGTAATCGCCAGCTTCAACAGGACGCGCTGTGTTGCAATATGTGTTCAAGTTATAATCAACCAAGACGTTGATGTCTTGCTCCATAGGAACGTTTGATGTGATTGTAGTCGCAGGTTTTTGATAATAATATAAGTCAATGTTTTGTGCGCCTCTTGCAATGCTTGGACGTTCTTTGTAGAATGTAGCGAAACGATAGTTCTCTGGTTTATCTGTAGTTATTGCTTCTGTATATTCCGCTGATTCTAATGTCGGAGTCGATTTATCGTCTGTGTAACGAATGACTAAAAATTCGTAGTCTTTTTCAGCGACGAGTTTTCCGTCTTCGTATTTCACTGTCGGTGGCGCTACTCTGAACTCGAAGTTCATCTGATATAATTTTTCCAAATGATTGTCGTACAATCTCTTTTTGAAATAATCGAGGTTTCTGTCTTCGTATGCTGACCAGCCTATTTCTGAGAGTACCAATACTTTAGGGAAAAGCTGATAATGAGCGTAGCCTGGAACCTGACCACATTCTGTCCAAAGACCGCCTTGTGGACCGAGGACGAGTTTCTCCTCTTCTTCTGTCAATTCGAAATTACCGATTGGGTCGAAGGAATAAACGGTGTCTAATGGAATGATAGCTGCCCATTTAAGACCGCGTTCGTCTGGAGATTGTTTCATGTCAAAGTACATGTACTGAGACACTTGCATAACAGTAGGCTGACCGGCTTTTACAGATTTGATGCCTCTTTCTGAGTTTTGCCAGACGTAAGGAATCGTTGTTTCGAGGAGATTGCCGCCGTCAAGGATTTCGTCCCATCCTGCCATTGTCTTTCCGTATTTTGCTAATATCTTTTCTATTCTTCTTACGAAATGGTTTTGTAACTCAACGAGTTCTGTCATTTCTTTTTCTTTCATAAGATTCTGACAGACTTCACAGTCGCGCCATGAGTTCATATTCACTTCGTCAGCGCCGATATGATAAATCTTGCTTGGGAAAAGCTCTACCAATTCAGCGAAAATGTTTTCAAGCATTTCGTAATTCTCTTCACGACCGACGCACCAAACGTTGTTTGACTCGCCTTGTACGCTAAGATGTTTAGAATCAATGTCGCAAACGATTTCTGGATATGTCACAGCGACAGCCTTGCTATGACCTGGCAAGTCTATTTCAGGAATGATATTGATGTTTCTGTCGGCAGCATATTTCACGATGTCTTTGATTTCTTCTTGTGTGTAGAAACCGCCGTTGCGTTCGTTGCCAGAGCCGTATGCAGGCATGAGAAGTTCGTTAGCTCCGCGCCAAGCTCCTAATTCTGTGAGTTTTGGATATTGCTTGATTTCAATTCTCCATCCTTGGTCGTCAGCGAGATGCCAGTGGAAATTGTTGATTTTATAATGTGCTAATCCGTTCAAGAGGTGTTTGATATATTCCACATCGAAGAAAGTGCGTGAGCAGTCTAACATCAAGCCTCTGTATTTGAAACGTGGGTTGTCGAAGATATTTAATGAAGGAAACATCACGCCTGCAACTTTCACTGCGTCTTCTGAATAAATGTCGTTTGGCATCATCTGAATCAAGGTCTGTATTCCGTAGAAGATACCAGCGGCGTCTGTTGCGTAAATGTCTATTTTATCAAGACTTACGCTTAAGAGATAAGCTTCACTGTCGTTCTTCAATCCTAAGCCCTCGCATTGAGAAGCATCTACGATATTGAGACTGACGTAATTGTTATCAGCTTTATCAGCAATCTTAAGATTTGATTTGAAGATGTTTTTCAAATAAGATTGTAAAAACTCGGCATTGAATTTATTTGCTTCATTGTTTATGACGATGACGGTTTCTTTATTAAGTTGGAAACCATTGTCATTCATACAGACCACCACTTCTTGTGGCACAGGAACGATGTCGAGATTAGCATCCACGACGGTTGCTTTCTTTTCTACACATGACGAAAGCATTGCGATAATTGTTGTTAATAAGAATAGTTTTTTCATGTTTTTTACTTTTTGGTCAACAGACAACGGACAACAGACAATAGTCAGTGTCGATGTCAACTGTCTGCGTCATTTTATTATTTCACTTCCATTTTTCTTCAACTTTATTTCCTTAACGGAACTGTCTGGCATCATTATATAATAGGTGCCTCCTATTTTAGATTTTATCTTAATTTTTTTAACGATTCCGTTTTCCCAATAGCAATCGACGATGGCGCCGTTTTCAGCACAGAGTCCTTTGAAGTGACCAGTCTTCCATGCTGATGGCAGTGCTGGTAACACTTCAATGAATCCGTCATGTGATTGGAGCAGCATCTCTGCTATGCCTGCTGTTCCTCCGAAGTTACCGTCGATTTGGAATGGCGGATGAGCGCAGAAGAGATTTGGATATGTGCCTGCACCTACTCTGTCGCCGACCATCGCTGGCTGCAGCAAGTTTTTAAGGAGTCTGTACGCACGCTCGCCATCATGGAGTCGCGCCCAAAAGTTAATCTTCCAGGCTCGCGACCAGCCTGTACCTTCATCACCGCGGCGTTCTAACGACATCTTACATGCTTCGTATAACTCAGGTGTCTTTGTCTTTGTTATCAATCTACCTGGATGCAAACCAAAGAGATGCGACACATGACGATGGTGAATCTCTGGTTCTTCGTAATCGACAAGCCATTCCTGGAGGTAGCCTTTTTCGCTTATCTGCATAGGCGGAAATCTCTTTAAGTCGTTTTTAAGAGCTTCGGCAAAATCCTTATCGATGTTTAATAGTTCTGCTGATGCTATCACGTTTTGATATAACTCAGTGATAATCTGTATATCCATCGTTGGTCCCATACATACGCTGGCGGTTTTTCCGTCAGGGAGATAGAACGAGTTTTCTGGTGATGATGTGGGTGCTGTCACTAACCATGAGTGTTCTTTTTCTTCAATCATGACTGACTTGAAGAACTCAGCGGCTCCTTTCATCACTGGATATATTTCTTTCAGATAATCAATGTCTTTTGTAAAAAGATAATGTTGGTAGAGATGTTGGCAGAGCCAGGCTCCTCCTGTGTTTGTCGCGCCCCATGATGGGTGTTCGCCTGGCGCAGTGAAGCCCCATAAGTTGCAGATTGAGTGCGCGGTCCATCCGTCAGCGCCGTAGAAGTCGTCGGCTGTTTTCTCTCCTGACTCGACTATGCCTTTGGTGAATTCGATTAGCGGTTTGTGTAATTCAGAGAGGTTACATACTTCTGCGAGCCAGTGGTTCATCTGCACATTTATGTTAAGGTGATAGTCGCCGTTCCAAGGTGTCTGTATGGTGTTAGCCCAGAGCCCTTGTAAGTTAGGTGGCAATAAATCTTCACGTGTAGATGAAATCAAGAGATAGCGTCCGTATTGGAAATAGAGGGCAATCAAGCCCGGGTCTTCTGCACCTGCTTTTACAGCTTCCAGTCTTTGGTTGGTAGGCAGGGAAGCCTGTGCATTTTCGCCTAAATCAATGCTCACCCGGTTGAATACCGATGTGTGGTCTTCGGTATGTCTGGCCAGCAAAGCATTGTAACTTTGTTGGCATGCCTTTTCAAGGTTTTGGTTACATACGTTCAATGGCTGGATGCTCCGGTCGAAGTCCAATAGAGCCAATTGATAATCCGTAGCAGCTGTAAACAACAAAGTAGCTTGCTTCGCCTTGGCGATATAGATACCTCCGTCCTTGTTGGTAAGGCTACCTCCATCATGGAGTATGCGTAGTTTGGCTGCAAACCTCATGTGCTTTCCACCTGGTCCGGAACGGGGATCGTCTTCGTCGATGATTTGCCCTTCGAGGGTGATTTCATTGTTTTGTACAGATAATTGTATGTCTTTGTCTCTGGTCAGTCGGACAAGTACGCTCAATCCTTCTTCTTGCGAACAGGAAAGGTGGGTAACAATGACATTGTCTACTGCCGAAGCGAATACTTCTTGTTTGTACCCGATGCCTTGTGAAACGAATTGGGTGGTACAGATACCGCTATTCAAATTCAAGGAACGTGAATATTGGGTGGTGTCCTGAATGGAATAGTCTATTAGAATATTCCCTAATGTCTGATAGGAGCGGACACAAGGAGGGGTGCCTACCATGGTTTCTGCAGCCAGTTTCTTGGCTGCTTGGTATTGGTGGTCTAGAATCAGTTGTCTGATCTTGTCCAGGTTGCCTGCGGCTTTGGGATTGTTGCTGTTGATGGGAGCGCCCGACCACAAGCTTTCCTCATTTACTTGGATGCATTCCTGAAAGGGATGACCGAAAATCATGGCACCCAGTCGTCCGTTACCAATGGGCAATGCTTCCTCCCAGATGCTGGCAGGCTTGTCATACCAAAGGGTATAGTCTTTGGTATGCTCTTGTGGGCTTTGGCATGATAAAAGTTGTACACCAAGCCATGCCATTGTAGATAAAAAGAGTATAGTGTGTCTTTTCATGACCGTTTTTTTCATTTACACGACTGAATGCTTGTTATTCAATCACAATTTCTTTACGTATCGGATCGTCGTAATACGCTTGCAGTCTCTTCAATTCCGTCTTCAGCTCTTGGGTGATGGCTTCGGTACCCGGCTTTCCGTAAAGGTTGTTCATTTCGCTTGGATCTTCCTGTAAGTCGAACAATTCCCAAGTATCGATGTCATTGTAATAATGAATCAACTTGTAGCGGTTGTTGCGCACACCGAAGTGACGGCATACCGAATGTTCTGCCGGATACTCATAGAAATGATAGTACAACGAATTGCGCCATTCTGGAGTCTTTTCACCTTTCAAAAGAGGAAGGAACGATTCGCCGTGCATCTCTTCCGGTTTTTCGATGCCAGCCAGTTCAAGGAAGGTTGGAGCATAGTCAATGTTTTGTACCAGTTTTGTCACATCACCTTTTTTGCCACCCGGCAAACGCATGAGCAACGGTGTGCGGAACGATTCTTCGTACATGAAACGCTTGTCGAACCAACCATGCTCACCCATATAGAAGCCTTGGTCGGAGGTGTAGACTACCAACGTGTTTTCCAACAAGCCCTTTTCTTCCAGATAGTCGAGCACACGGCCAATGTTGCGGTCCACCGATGTGATGACACGCAGATAGTCACGCATGTATTGCTGGTACTTCCATTCCGCCAATGCTTTTCCGCTCAGCTTGTCTTTCTTGAACTTTGCGATGATTGGGTCGTAGTGTGCATCCCATGCCGCCTTCTGTGCCGGGTTCATGTTGTTATACATCGAGCGTCCCCATTGGGCATATACGCCACCTTCAATTTCGTTTTCCTTATCAGCCATCTTCAAGTCGTAAACGAGGTCCATATCCTTGTCGATGCTCATTTCTTGCTTCTGTGCAGCCAGGCGACCTTCGTAGTTGTCGTAGAAGTTTTCCGGTAGAGGGAAGTTCTGTCCGGCAAAAAGCTTGAAGTCGCAAGTGTCCGGCATCCAGGTGCGGTGAGGAGCCTTGTGATGAGAAGCATACAGAATGGCTTGCTTTCATCGCGTTGGTTCTCGATCCAGTCGATGGCCTTGTCGGTGATGATGTTGGTAGCATAGCCTTCTACTTGCACTTTCTCGCCATTCATTTGAATGAAGGTCGGGTTG
>JAZRNQ010000065.1:0-9588 GCA_045648285.1 Bacteroidales bacterium
AATCCCTGCATAATGTTGATTTGTAATGACATCAAAGCTCCGTAGGAGCGAAAGAGACTCTGTCGTACCTACGGCACTTTGTGATTATCTTACCTTATTTTCTTTACAGGCATTCCGAGCTTTGCTCTACATACCTGCCTATAATCTGACGCCCTTACAGGGCTGTGATTCTGACATAATATAATAACTTTGATGAAAACAGTTTTCATCAAAGTTATTATATTTATCTATGTACTAATGGGTTATATTGATTTTACCAACCATTTTTGGCAATTATACCAGATTCTGAAATTTTGAGATTCTGAAGTTTTGAGATTCTGAAGTTTTATTCAAGTCCCTTCACCTTCGGCATTCCTGGGACGAAGTTCTTGAGATAGAAAGGCTCGAAATATGCAGTATCGACGAAGTCTTTATTCTTGAAAGCTTTGTCGGCTAATGCTGCCATATATGAAGCAGAACAGTGAAACTTCTCTACTACAGTGATATTTTCGTCGTTTTCAAATAATGACGCTAATTTGTCAGCACCATCGCCGAAGAGATAAAGATGATGATTTTGTTTCAACTCCATGAAAGAATTCTCGTCAACGACAAGAGCTTCAGTCTCTGATGTTCTCTCTAAATTCTCGTTAAAGAAAGCAGTATAAACCTCCATACGACGAGCATCAATCATCGGACATAGAATAGACTCTGAACTTTGAACTTTGAACTCTGAACTTTCTATCTGTTGACTGTTGACTGTTGACTCCAACTTGTAGTCTTGTTGTCTTGTTGTCTTGTTGTCTTTAAAACCATACGCCATGGCAGCGAGAGTGTCGATTGCGATAAGTGGTTTTTCCATAGCGTAGCACAAGCCTTTAGCAGTGCTGACACCGATACGTAATCCGGTGTAAGAACCAGGTCCCATACTTGTTGCGACAGCGTCTAAATCTTTATATGCCACACCAGCTTCTTTCATCACCTCATCAATGAAAAGCGTTATCTTCTCAGCATGATTCTGACCGTCGAGACTCTCTCTCAAAGCAACGACATTACCATTTTCTACGAGTGCCACTGAACATACAGCAGTGGAAGTTTCTAAACAAAGTATCATCTATTTATTTTTTTGCAAAAATATAAAAAATTATTGTTTTGCTTTATAGAAAATAATAAGTAAATTTGCAGGTTATCATTAAATAGAAACAAGTAACAAAACAGAAATATATGAGAGTTATTATCCAACCTAATTATGAAAAAGTGTCGCAATGGGCGGCTAATCATATCGTAAAAAGAATCAACGAATTCAAGCCAACAGAAGAGAAACCTTTCGTATTGGGACTGCCAACAGGCTCAACACCACTCGGAACATATAAAGCTTTGATAGAGCTTCACAAACAAGGCAAAGTATCTTTCAAAAACGTCGTCACTTTCAACATGGACGAATATGTTGGAATAGCAGAAGACCATCCAGAGAGCTACCACTCATTCATGTGGAACAACTTCTTCAATCATGTCGATATCAAGAAAGAAAACGTCAACATTCTCAATGGCAATGCTGAAGATTTAGAAGCAGAATGTCAACGTTACGAAGACAAGATAAAATCATACGGCGGCATACAACTCTTCATGGGCGGCATCGGTCCTGACGGTCACATCGCATTCAACGAACCAGGCTCATCATTGACTTCAAGAACAAGAGTCAAGTCGTTGACAACAGACACCATCATCGCTAATTCAAGATTCTTCAACAACGACATCAACCAAGTTCCTAAGACAGCCTTGACAGTAGGTGTAGGAACAGTGATGGATTCAAAAGAAGTCATGATTTTAGCTAACGGCCACGGCAAAGCAAGAGCTATAGCACAAGTCATTGAAGGCAGCGTCAACCATTTATGGACAGTAAGTGCATTGCAGATGCATCCTAAAGGCATCATCGTCTGCGACGACCTCGCAACATACGAGTTAAAAGTCGGTACTGTCAATTATTTTAAAGACATAGAAAAAGAAAACTTATAATGACAACAGTCAACGGACAACAGACAACAGACAAAGTATTCATACACGAATCTAGTTACATCGACGACAATGTGACCATTGGCGAGGGTACTAAGATATGGCATTTTTGTCATATTCAGTCGGGTGCTGTCATCGGCAAGAATTGTTCTTTCGGACAGAATGTCAATGTCGGTAACAACGTCAAGATTGGCGATGGAGTGAAGGTACAGAACAATGTCTCCATCTATGAAGGCGTCGAGTTGGAAGACTACGTCTTCTGCGGTCCGAGCTGCGTCTTTACCAATGTCATTGTACCAAGAGCAAAGTATCCTGTACATGGAGTTTATAAGAAAACCTTGGTGAAAGAAGGAGCATCGTTGGGAGCTAACTGCACCATAGTCTGTGGCGTCACCATAGGAAAAAACGCCATGATAGCAGCAGGAGCAGTGGTAACGAGAGACGTCCCCGACAACGCACTGATGGCAGGAGTGCCAGCACGACAGATTGGAATCGTGGATGAATACGGAAATAAATTGAAAATGGAAAACTGAAAATTGAAAATTAATTAGACAAAATTCAATTTTCAACTTTCAACTTTCAACTTTCAACTTTCAATTTTTATAACTATGAATTTCTCAATAATCGGTGTCGGTGGTTATATCGCACCTCGACATCTTAAAGCAATAAAAGACACCGGAAATGTTTTGGTTTCCGCTTACGATAAAAACGACAGCGTAGGGATAATGGACAGCTATTTCCCACAAGCTTCGTTCTTCACCGAACAGGAATTGTTCGACCGTCATAACACCAAGCTCATAGAGAAAGGAGAGAAAATAGATTATATGTCGATATGCACTCCTAACTATCTCCACGACGCTCACACACGTTACGGGCTGCGATTAGGATGCGACGTGATATGCGAAAAACCCGTCGTCTTGAACCCATGGAACATTGACGCATTGGAGGCCGTTGAGAAATCTACAGGACAAAAAGCATATACCATCTTACAGCTTCGACTTCACGAGTCGATAGTGGCACTGAAGAAGAAAATTGACGAAGGTCCGAAAGACAAAATCTACGATGTAGACCTTACATATATCACAGCCAGAGGCAACTGGTACTACACCTCATGGAAGGGCGACATCAACAAAAGCGGCGGCGTGGCGACTAACATCGGAATACATTTCTACGACATGCTACAATGGGTCTTCGGAAAAGTGACTAAGAGCATAGTGCATGTGTCGAGTCACGACAGAGTTGCAGGATATTTAGAATTAGAAAAAGCCAGAGTACGTTATTTCCTGAGCATCAACGCTGACACACTGCCTGAGAACGCCGTACAAGGAGAGAAGAGAACATACAGAACCATCATGATTGACGGCAGCGAATTTGAGTTCAGCCAAGGATTCACAGAGCTACATACCGAAAGTTATAAGAAGATATTCGCCAGCGAAGGATTCAGAATATCAGAAGCAAGAAACTGCATCGAGATGGTCTATGACATCAGAAACGCAGAACCAATAGGACTCAAAGGCGACTACCATCCATTGGCGAAATTGGAGTTGAGCAAGCATCCGTTTGGATGGAGATAATTTGAAAATTGAAAACTGAAAACTGAAAATTGAATATTAAAGAGAATTTAAAACCGAAATTTATAAAACTACTTTTATGGGAAAAGAAAATATTATTGGCACTAAGACTAAGTCTTTTGCCGTAAGAATTATAAAATTTTGTAAAATATTAGCAGATAAAAAAGAATATATAATTTCTAAACAATTATTTCGTTGCGGTACTAGTATTGGTGCTAACGTAAGAGAAAGCAACAATGCACAAAGCAAAGCTGATTTCATAATTAAGTTATCAATCGCATTAAAAGAAGCTGACGAAACCTCGTATTGGTTAGAACTATTAGTGGAGAGCGAAATAATTGACGAACAACAATACAAGGAATTTAACAAAGATTTAAAAGAAATAATAGCAATACTAACCGCAAGTATAAAAACACTAAAATCAAAAAAATAACTTTCCATTTTCAATTTTCAACTTTCACTTTATGAAAATAAGTATAGCAGGTACAGGATACGTCGGATTATCTATCGCGACATTGTTGGCTCAGCATAATGAAGTCACAGCTGTTGACATCGTGGCTGAGCGCGTTGAGATGATTAATAACAAAAAGTCACCGATACAAGATGATTATATCGAAGATTATCTTGCCAATAAAGAACTAAACCTTCGCGCCACTTTGGATGCAGAAGCTGGATATAAAGATGCAGAGTTTGTGGTGATAGCAGCGCCTACCAACTACGACAGCGTCAAGAACTTCTTCGACACATCTGCTGTGGAAGACGTCATCGCCAAGGTGATGCAGTATAACCCTGACGCCATCATGGTGATAAAAAGCACCATTCCCGTCGGATATACCGAAGCCATCAGGAAGAAGACAGGCAGCGACAACATCATATTCTCGCCTGAGTTTTTGAGAGAAAGCAAGGCATTATACGACAATCTATATCCATCGAGAATCATCGTGGGCTATGAACAAAACGACGAACGTTTGGCAAAGGCAGCACGTCAGTTTGCGCAGCTCATCAAACAAGGAGCGATAAAAGAAGACGTACCCGTTCTGTTTATGGGCAGCACCGAAGCCGAAGCCGTGAAACTTTTTGCCAACACCTACCTCGCGTTGAGAGTAAGTTATTTCAATGAGTTAGATACATATTCCGAGTTGAAGGGATTAGACACACAACAAATCATAGAAGGCGTCTGTCTCGACCCACGCATCGGAAATCATTATAACAACCCAAGCTTCGGATATGGCGGTTACTGCCTGCCTAAAGACACCAAACAGCTGTTAGCCAACTACGAAGACGTGCCACAGAATATGATGTCGGCGATAGTGGAAAGCAACAGGACAAGAAAAGACTTCATCGCCGACCAAGTATTAAAAATGGCCGGCTGGTACGCTTATAGCGACAACAACACCTACAGCACAAAGGCACAAAGCCAGCAACTTCCTGTTATCGGCGTTTACCGACTGACGATGAAGAGCAATTCCGATAACTTCAGACAGAGTTCAATTCAGGGAGTGATGAAGAGAGTGAAAGCCAAAGGAGCTACTGTAATCATTTACGAGCCATCGTTAGAAGACGGCAGCACATTCTTCGGAAGCATGGTCGTTAACGATATTGAAAGATTTAAAAAAGAGAGCCAAGCTATTATTGCTAACAGATACGACAGCTGCTTGGATGACGTGAAAGAGAAGGTATATACACGAGACATTTTCAAGAGAGACTGACACGAACTTGGTACGACTGTGATACGAACTTGATACGAACCTGGTATGGAGCAAGTGCAAACAAAAAATAAAAGAAATATCTTTGTTTATTAAATAATAACCCCTATCTTTGTAAGTTGATAGGGGTTTAATTTAGCGCTTACTCGCATTAGATGTATCAAACTAGTTTTCAAAGGTTTAACATACTACTATGTAAGTGAGGCGGCGAAGCCATACCAAAACGAATTGAAATTTAAAAACTGAAAACTGAAAGTTAAACCCCGATATATGGACAATGTCCGTTGTCCGTTGACTAAAAATTTTATTATCATGAAAGGCATCGTTTTAGCAGGAGGTTCAGGTACTCGTTTGTATCCAATCACAAAAGGCGTCAGCAAGCAGTTGCTTCCTATCTTCGACAAGCCTATGGTTTATTATCCAATATCAGCATTGATGTTAGCTGGCATCCGTGATATTCTGGTAATATCTACTCCACAGGACCTTCCAGGTTTTCAACGTCTCTTGGGCGACGGCTCCGACTACGGCGTTAATTTCTCGTACGCAGAACAGCCATCACCAGACGGTCTCGCTCAGGCTTTCATCATAGGAGAAGAATTCATCGGCGACGACTGCGCTTGCCTTGTTCTCGGAGACAACATCTTCCAAGGTGCAGGCTTCACTTCATTATTGAAAAACGCCGTCATCGATGCTGAGAAAAATAACAAAGCTACAGTCTTCGGCTATTGGGTCAGCGACCCTGAACGTTATGGCGTGGCTGAATTCGACAAAAACGGCAACTGCATCTCTATAGAAGAAAAACCAAAAGAGCCAAAGAGCAACTATGCAGTAGTGGGACTTTATTTCTATCCTAATAAAGTCATTAACGTAGCAAAAAATATTAAGCCTTCCGCAAGAGGCGAACTCGAGATAACATCGGTGAACCAAGCTTTCCTTAACGACGGTGAACTTAAAGTACAAGTCTTCGACAGAGGATTCGCATGGCTCGACACTGGAACCCACGACTCACTCTCAGAGGCGTCAACATATATCGAAGTACTGGAAAAACGCACCGGACTAAAAGTAGCATGCCTCGAAGAGATAGCATACACACAAGGCTGGATTTCAAAAGAGAAGATAAAAGAACTTGCTCAGCCTATGATTAAGAATCCTTATGGGCAGTATCTGCTTAGGATAATTGAAAGTTAAAAATTGAAAACTGAAAATTTGGAGACTTTATGTATAAACGTACAATTCTAATAACAGGAGGCGCTGGTTTCATAGGTAACCACGTTGTTCGTTTATTTGTAAACAAATATCCAGAATATAAAATCATAAACCTTGATAAGTTAACTTACGCTGGTAATTTGGCTAATCTTAAAGACATTGAAGACAAGCCTAATTACAAGTTCGTGAAAATGGACATCTGCGATTTCGAGAATTTCTATCAACTTATGCAAGATGAGCAAGTTGACGGCATCATTCACTTAGCCGCAGAATCACACGTTGACAGAAGTATCAAAGACCCGTTCACTTTTGCAAAGACCAACGTAATGGGAACTTTAAGTTTACTTCAAGCAGCGAAGTTATATTGGGAGAGTCAACCAGAACCATATAAAGTCGCAAAGACGCAAAGACGCAAAGACGCAAAGAATGACTCAGAGTCTCTGTGTCTCTGTGACTCTGAGTCTATAGACTGCAGATTCTACCACATTTCTACTGACGAAGTTTATGGTGCTCTCGAAATGAACCACCCAGAAGGAATAGAACCTCCATTCAAGACCGTCGCTTCATCAGAAGGTCATAAAGCTTACGGCGACGAGTTCTTCTATGAAACCACTAAATACAATCCTCATTCACCATATTCAGCTGCTAAGGCAAGTAGCGACCACTTCGTAAGAGCTTATCACGACACATACGGAATGCCTACTATCGTAACAAACTGCTCGAACAACTACGGTCCTTATCAGTTCCCAGAAAAGTTGATACCGTTATTTATCAATAACATACGTCACAGAAAACCATTACCTGTCTATGGTAAAGGCGAAAATGTACGCGACTGGTTATACGTTGAAGACCATGCAAGAGCGATAGACTTAATTTTCCATAAAGGAAAAATTGCAGAGACATACAATATCGGTGGCTTCAACGAATGGAAAAACATCGACCTGATTAAAGTTATGATTAAGACCGTCGACAGAATCCTCGGCAACCCAGAAGGTCACTCATTAGACCTCATTACATACGTTACAGACCGTCTCGGTCACGACGCACGTTATGCCATCGACTCATCTAAGTTACAGAAAGAACTCGGTTGGGAACCATCACTCCAATTCGAAGAAGGAATTGAGAAGACAGTTCGCTGGTACTTAGACAACCAAGAATGGATGGATAACGTGACAAGCGGCGATTATCAGAAGTATTATGAGGAGATGTATAAAGAGTGAACTTTGAACTCTGAACTTTGAACTCTGAACTTTGAACTCTAAACTCTAAACTTTAAACTCTGAACTTTGAACTCTAAACTCTAAACTCTAAACTCTAAAAATGAAATATCCTATAGGCATACAGCAATTTGAAAAACTGCGTGAAGAGGGATGGGTTTATGTTGATAAGACCATTCATATACATCGCATGGTTTCCAAAGGGACTTATTTCTTCCTTAGTCGTCCTCGTCGTTTCGGGAAGAGCCTGCTTATGTCAACAATAGAGACATATTTCAAAGGTAAAAAAGAGTTCTTCAAAGGATTATACATCGAGAAGTTAGAGAAAGAGTGGATTGAACATCCTGTTTTACATATTGATTTAAATGCAGAACGTTATGCAACAACCGATGAGTTGAATAACATCTTAGACACATATCTCCGTGAATGGGAAAAGTTATACGGTTCTGAAGAAGGCAATAACGAAAGCCTTTCCCGTCGTTTTCTCGCAGTGATAAAAGCTGCCAAACAAAAGACCGGCCGTAATGTGGTTGTCTTGATAGATGAATACGACAAACCAATGCTTCAGGCCATAGGTAACGAAGAACTGCAGATACAGTTACGCAACATACTGAAAGCTTTCTATGGAGTATTGAAAAGTGCGGACGGCGACTTGAGATTCGTACTTCTGACAGGTGTCACCAAGTTTAGCAAAGTTAGCGTGTTCAGCGACTTAAACAATCTTGAAGACATTTCCATGGAAGATCAATACCACGACATCTGCGGTATAACAGAGGATGAACTGCATAGTGTTTTTGACAACGAGGTTGCTGTCATGGCTGAGTGTAACGGTCAGACTAAAGACGAAGCTTACGAAGAACTTCGCAAACGTTACGATGGATATCGTTTCAGCGCAAATGCTAAAGGTATGTATAACCCTTTCAGCATCTTGCTCGCCCTGAAAAACAAAAATTACGGGAGCTATTGGTTTAGCACCGGAACGCCTACATATCTTGTAGAATTGCTGAAAAAGTTCGACTTCAATCTGGAAAATCTATCAGGATATGAAGCCTCGGCGAATACCTTAGACAGCATAAAGCTTAGTGTAGATAATCCTATTCCTGTTTTATATCAAAGCGGTTATCTGACTATAAAAGATTATGACAAAGAATTCAAGTTATACACACTCGACTTCCCAAACGAAGAGGTAGAAGAAGGATTCATAAACTTCCTTATTCCGATATACACTTCAGTGTCAGAAACCGATTCACCTGCATTTATTGGAAATTTCGTAAGAGAATTAAGAGCTGGCAAGGTTAATGATTTCATGAAGCGTATGCAGCTTATGATGGCTGATACTCCTTATGAGATAATAAAAGATTTGGAGAGCCACTATCAAAATGTCATGTTTATCATGACTAGACTTATGGGATTTTACGTGCAAGCAGAATACAGAACCTCATACGGACGCATTGATTTGCTCATCACTACGGATAACTATGTTTATGTTATAGAGATAAAGTTAAATGGAACAGCTGAAGAAGCTTTATCTCAAATCAATGACAAAGAATATACACTTCCATTCACTGCCGACAAGCGTCAAGTGGTGAAGGTAGGAGCGCAGGTCTCAAGAGAGAAGAGAAATTTAGAGAACTGGGTGGTGGAATATTAAAATTACTTGAGGCAATTAAATTGAAAATTAAAAGTTAAATCCAAATATATGGACAAAGTCAGTTGTCCGTTGTCTGTTGACCAAAAAAACAAAATATGTCATATAAACATTTACAATTTCCAAAAGATTCATTATTCTTAGTTACCGGCGGTGCTGGATTCATTGGCTCAAACCTATGTGAAGCCATTCTTAACCTGGGTTATCGTGTTCGTTGTCTTGACGATTTATCAACTGGAAAACAAGCCAAC
>JAZRNQ010000066.1:0-10381 GCA_045648285.1 Bacteroidales bacterium
AAGAAGAACACATTACAAAGCAGAAGCTCCAACATTAGCAGTATGCAAAGAAACTGGTACAATCCACGTTTATCACAGAGCTTACTACGTTGACGGTGACTTATACTACAAAGGTAAATTAGTCATGGAAGGTGCTAAAAAATAATCTTTGATTTAGCATTTTACTTAAACGAGTTTTTGTTTAATAAGAATAAATTTGTTTCGTCTATATGATGAAGCAAATTTTTCTTTTTATAGGAATGTTTGATTTTCTTTTTTATCTTGCCGAGACGCAGAGAAATACAAAGCTAATTTTCATTTTTCATATGTATGAAAATATAGCACTTCAATTAAAACCGAAAAATATTAACCCAACACCCTTTTTTATCCTAACGAAAAAAGTTAACTTTCTATAATATTAGAAAAAAAATAGCGTTAAGTATATGTTCTTAACGCAGAATTTTTTTCATAATCTTTATATTGTTTTTCCCCGCCTTTCGTGTAGAGGTGGGGTTTTTAATTAAAAATTCAAAAACTCAGAAGCTCAAAATTTCATAACTTATTTTTGAGATTTTGAATTTCTGAGTTTTTGAACTTCTGAGTTTTTTATAAGCTTTTGCTGATGAAGATACCATTTTTAAAGCACATCGTTTCCTTATATCCTGCCGCTTTCAAAGCTTCTTCTGCTTCTTTGAAACATAGTGACAGCTCTTCTGCTTTGTGCGAGTCGGAACTGATGACTACAGGGACGTTCATCTCTTTCATGATAGGCAAGAGCCATGTCGCTGGATAGAAGTCGGTGCTGCGTTTCTTGTAGATGCCTCGTGTGTTGACTTCCACAATCAAATCTTTTTCTTTTATCAATGTCAATGTCTCCAACACTAAATCGCGATACCATTTTTCGTTCTCTGTGAAATATCTGTCGCGGTTATGCATCTTGATTTTGTCGAAATGACCTACGATGTCAAACTCTTCCGTTTCAATCATTTCATTGTACTGATAATAAAATGTCTTGACACCTTTTTTAATATCACCATCATAATAATTGAAAAGACCTTCGTCATAAGTCTCGACTTTAGAACCATCGATGAACCACAATCTGTCGACATCGTTACCGACAAGATGAACAGAGCCTATCATATAATCGAGGCTGAGTTCGTCTTTTGTCTTTTTAAAATCCTTGACGATACCAGGGATGAAATCCATTTCCATCGAACAATAGATATCAATCTGGTCTTTATATTTTTCTTTCAAAGACTTTATTGTCGAGATGTAATTTTGGACGTTTTCATTCTTTATCGCGAAAGAATTCTCGAAAGGAACTGGGGAGTGGTCGGAGAAGCCCAGGACTTTCATTCCTTGCTTTATAGCTTCCACGACCACTTCTTCTGGTGTAGATTTTCCGTCTGAAAAGATGCTGTGTGTATGTAAGTTGAATTCTTGCATTTCGTTAATAAAAATTATAATACAGCATCAATGACTTTATACACTTTATCGCCGCGACGTACTACGTCTTTTGCTGGTATTGAGCAAAGCTCTCCTTTTTCTGTTGACTCAACGGCTTTCAAATCGACTCGGATTTCAGAGACAGTGTCTTCGTAAACGCCTGTTGTTGGACCGATAATCATGATGTCGTCACCGACTTTAAGGTCTTGAGTCTCCATTCTGATTTCTGCCACATTGATTTTTCCGAAGAAGTTAGTGACTGTTCCGACGAATATCTTTGTCTTTGTTGCTTGAGAACCGTAGCGTTGTGTCCATTCGCCTGTCTTTCTTCCGAGGTAATATCCATCCCAGAAGTCACGGTTGTAAACACTGCGTAGACGTTCTGTCCATGCAGCTACTTTTTCTTCTGTGAACTCACCGTTTTGTATTGCTTTGACAGCTTCGCTATAGACGCCTACTGTCACTTTTGTATATTCAGGAGAACGGCCGCGGCCTTCTATTTTCAAGATTTTCACGCCAGCGTCGAGTACCTTGTCGAGGAATGGCAAAGTACATAAGTCTTTAGGCGACATGATGTATTCATTGTCGATGTTAAGTGTGATTTCTTTGTCGCGGTCTTGTACTGTATATCCGCGGCGGCAAGGCTGTACGCACGCGCCTCTGTTTGCAGAAGTGTTGAAGTTGTCGAGGCTGAGGTAGCATTTGCCAGACACTGCCATACATAAAGCTCCGTGGCAGAATACCTCGATACGTATGAGTTCGCCCTTAGGACCTCTGATATCTTGTTCTTCTATTTTTCTTGTGATGGCTTTCACTTGTTCGACAGACACCTCACGAGCTGTGACCATGACATCAGCGAATTGTGAATAATATCTGATGGCTTCAATATTGGTGATGTTACATTGTGTCGACATGTGAACCTCTACGCCAATTTGTCGTGCGTATTGAATAACGCTTTGGTCTGATGCTATGATAGCAGATATGCCATTGGCTTTCACTGCGTCGACGAGTTCTCTCATGTCATCGAGTTCAGCGTCGAAGACGACGGTGTTGATTGTCACGTAGCTTTTTACGTTGTTTTCGTTACATATAGTAGCGATTTTATTGAGGTCGTCGAGTGTGAAGTTCTTTGCAGATTTAGAACGCATGTTAAGACGGCCGATGCCAAAATAAACAGAGCCTGCGCCTGCTTGAATAGCTGCCGATAGAGCTTCGTAAGAGCCTACCGGAGCCATTATTTCGATGTCGTTATAATTGTTTTTCAATGTTGGTATTTTTAATATATGTTAAAAATTATTTTATTCTTTCTTTAAGAGCAGCGGCTCTTTCTTCGTAGCCTTGTTTTCCGAGGAGAGCGAACATATTCTTTTTATAAGCTTCCACGCCTGGTTGGTCGAAAGGATTGACTTCGAGCATGTAGCCGCTTAATGCGCAGCCCATCTCGAAGAAGTAAATCAACTCACCAATTGTTGATGCTGATATCTCAGGAATTTGTATTACAATATTAGGAACTCCGCCATCGACGTGAGCTAATGTGGTGGCAGTCTCAGCAGTGAGGTTTACTTCAGAGAGACGTTTACCAGCGATGTAGTTGAGTTGGTCGAGGTCGTTGTCTGCCAATGGAATTCTGATTTCTTTAGTTGGTCTTTCCACAGAGATGATGGTCTCGAATAAGTTACGTAAGCCGTCTTGGATATATTGACCCATTGAGTGGAGGTCGGTGGTGAAGATGTCAGAAGCAGGGAAGATACCTTTGCCGTCCTTGCCTTCGCTTTCTCCGTAGAGTTGCTTCCACCATTCTGCGATGTATTGTAAACGAGGTTCGTAGCTGACTAAAATCTCATTAGTCTTGCCATCATGATATAAGGCTTGGCGTGCCACTGCATATTGAGCTACTACATTATCTGCGTTTTGGTTTTCTTTGCAATATGTCTCCATTGCAAGAGCTCCGTTGACGAGCTGTTCAATGTCTATGCCTGCCACAGCAATAGGAAGGAGACCAACAGGAGTGAGTACTGAATAGCGACCGCCAACATTGTCAGGTACGATGTAAGTTTTGTAGCCTTCGTTATTAGCGAGAGTCTTGAGTGCGCCTCTTTCTTTATCTGTGATAGCAACGATGCGAGTTCTTGCTTCTTCTTTGCCGTATTTCTTTTCGATATGATTTTTCAAGATACGGAAGGCAACAGCAGGTTCTGTTGTAGTTCCTGATTTGGAGATGACAGCCATAGAATATTCTTTGTTGTCGAGCAGTTCGAGCAACTCAACCATATATTCTTCGCTCATGTTATGACCTGCATAAACGACTTGTGTGTTACCCACCTTATTAATTAATGCACTAAACTGATGTGATAAAGCTTCGATGACAGCTCTGGCACCGAGGTAAGAACCTCCGATACCAACAACGACGAAAACTTCTGATTTCTTACGAAGCATCTCAGCTTGCTCTTTGATATCTTGGATGAATTCTTTTGTCATCTCCGAAGGAAGAGTAGTCCATCCTAAGAAATCGTTGCCTGCTCCGGATTTGTTGTATATAGTATTAAAGGTATTCTCTATTTTGTTGCTGAAATGAAGAAGCTGATCATCGCTGATGAAATTTTTAATGTGCTTCAAGTTAGTGCTGATTTGTACCATGATAACAAGTATTTATATTATGTTGCGAAGTTACAACATATTTTTTGAAAAAAGAATTGAAATGATAAAAAAAAGAGACCACCCTTGAGAAGGATGGCCTCGAGAACCAAAAACCAAAATTTATGAAACCTTACGAATGATAGGTATCATTCGCGTTGCAAATATACATATTTTTTATCAATCCTAAATAAAAATTAACGAAAAAAGTAAAAAAAATAAGAAATAACGTTAAAAATTACAAATGAGCTTAAAATTTTCACTTTTTTATTTGGAAAAAGCTATGATTACATTTTATATTTGTAAAGAAAAAGCGAAAAAGTGGTAAAATTTTTAGAGAGTGTGGTTAACGAATTATTATATAAATCATTATTGAACAAATTGTGTTGAATGGAAAAGACTGTAAAAATTTTATTGGTAGAGGACGATAAGAATTTGGGATTTATTCTGAAGTCCTATTTAATTGTAAAAGGCTATCCGACTGTATTGTCACACGATGGCTTGGATGCATTGAATCGCTTTGAAAAAGAAGCTTTCGATTTCGTGATACTTGACACTTTGTTGTCAGGTCTCGATGGCTATTCATTAGCAGAAAAAATAAGGCAAAGTGACAAAGAGATTCCTATTGTGTTTATTAGCTCTAAAACATCTAGGCTAGATGTGTCGAAAGGTTTCGAAATCGGAGCTGATGATTTCATTAGCAAACCTTTTAGTATTGATGAGTTGTTAGAACGTGTCAATGCTATCTGTAAGAGAACGGTTTTGAAGACAAAGAACCAGCATCTTTATCATTTGTCATCCTACACTTTTGATGGCATTCGCCATGTCTTGATAAGGAATGGTGTGGTAAAGAAACTCACCAACAGAGAACTGGATTTGCTGTTTCTGTTCTGTGAGTACAAAAATCGTATCGTGGAGAGGTCTATCGCTTTACAAAGAATTTGGCATAAGGAAAATTACTTCGCTGCCAGAAACATGGATGTATACATAGCTAAGATTAGGAGACTTTTTAAAGACGATCCGAATATCGAGCTACAGAACATTCATGGTGTAGGATATAGACTATACGTGAAAGAATAATCATTCTTGCGCAGTACGTTGACGGTAGGAAGAGTATGGGAAACGTGAACCCATTTTAGCTTCCCAATATGTTATATTGACGGAAGCTGGTGGGATGGAGTTTGTCTTGTCGTTTATTATCTTCCAGAAATGATCTGAGTTAGGACCTTTGCTTGTATTTGTCAATACGATAATTGTCTTGTCGTTGATGTCATCTCTGATGAAGAAAGAACGGTATGCTTTCCACCATCCGTAATGGTAGTAGCATCCTGGATATTTGCTTGGGATTCTCCATCCAAAACCGTAGTTGTCTTTACGTTTCCTGCTCTTTGGACTGCCAGGCTTGAAAGCTTCGTCTTGAATGGTATCTGGAAGTAGTAAACCGTAATCTACGGCCGTCATGAATTTGAACATGTCTTCGGTATTTGACATCATCATCTTGTCTCCTTTGACGCCATTGAGATATTCGTTAGGTGCTTGCATAGGACGTCGTCTGTCCATATAGTAACCTTGAACGACATCTTCGATGTAGAGAGAGACATTGCTGTTAGGGTCCATCTCATAGATATACGAGTTGTCCATTCCAAGAGGTTCGAAGATTTTGGTTTTCATGTAGTCGGCAAACGACATGCCTGAGGTTCTTTCTATGATAGAAGCTAGCAAGGCATAGTTGACATTACTATAGTTGAAACCACCGTTAGGCTTGAAGTAAGGATTAGGCTTGTGAGTGGCATAGTATTCTATCATGTCTTCATTGAGGAAAGGTTTCTTTCTGTCTGGCCATTTGGCATCGGCAAGGCTTTCGTATCTAGATAAACCAGAACGGTGGTTTAATAAAAGACGAGTGGTGATACCTTCGTATGGAAATTCGGGGATATATTCTCTGATGTCAGTGTCGTAGTCAATCAAGCCTTCGTTTTTTAATATCATGATGGCTTCGGCAGTGAACATCTTGGAGACAGAACTGAGTTGAAAAATATCGTTGGCTTGTAAGTCGTCACGACGATTTCTTACGTCGCGATATCCCCATGCCTTGTTGTAAACGATACGACCTTGTTCTGCGTATAGAACAGCGCCGTTGAATCCTACTTTCTTCCTTAAATTGCTGAAGACTTTGTCGATGCTGGCAGATTTCTTTTTGATTATTTCTTTGTCAAGACTGATGAAAATGCTATCGACATTGATAACAGGCAGAGCCTTCGCTACTTCAGGTTCAATGATTGCTTCTTCTTTTTCTGAGCATGACAAAAATCCTAAAGCTAGGATGAAAATTAAAAATAAATAATATAATCTTTTTGACATTTAATCGATTTTGAAACAAGTGGCAAAGATAATGAAATTCTTCTTTTTAGATAAAAAACTTATCGACTTATTGTCTTATCGACTTATCGACTTTTTTCGTATCTTTGCAACTAATTCATTAAATAATAATTAATCGACAAATTTTATGTCTCAATTTCAAGATTACAATTTGAACCCGGCTATACTGAGGGCTATTGACGAGCTGGGTTTCAAAGAACCTATGCCAATCCAACAAGAAACATTACCTGTTTTATTGTCTCAAAGAACTGATATGGTTGGCCTCGCTCAGACAGGTACCGGTAAGACAGCCGCATTCGGACTACCTTTGCTTAACAACATAGACGCTTCACAACGTTGCGTCCAGGCTTTGGTGCTTTGTCCGACTCGCGAGCTTTGTGTTCAAATTACTAAGGACCTTAAGAATTTCTCTAAATATATCCCAGAAATTCTTGTGGTGCCAGTCTATGGCGGAGCAAGTATTGAGAATCAGTTTAAAGATTTAGCCAAAAAACCTCAAATCATAGTCGCAACACCAGGTCGTCTCGAAGACATGATTCGTCGTAATAAGATAGATTTCTCTAACGTAAGAACTATCGTTCTCGATGAGGCTGACGAGATGCTCGATATGGGTTTCCAAGAAGACGTCGACGCTATCCTCGAGTATATGCCAGCTGAGAAAAATATCCATCTCTTCTCCGCAACAATGCCAGTGGAAGTCGAGAAGATTCTCAATCATTATATGACCGACCCTGTTAGAATTTCTATCGGACAGAAGAATTCAGGAACAGCAAACGTACGTCATATTCACTATTTGATTCGTGCCAATGACCGTTACCTCGCATTGAAACGTTTTATCGACTATACTCCTTCTATCTATGGTATTGTCTTCTGTAGAACGAAACTCGAAACGCAAGAAGTAGCTGACAACCTCATCCATGATGGTTATAATGCTGCATCACTTCACGGTGACCTCTCACAAGCACAACGCGACTTGGTTATGAATCACTTCCGTCAGCGTTACCTCCAGATTCTCGTTGCAACCGACGTGGCAGCTCGAGGTATCGACGTTAGCGACCTTACTCATATTATCAATTATAACCTCCCTGACGAAACAGCTGTCTATATTCACAGAAGCGGTCGTACAGGTCGCGCCGATAAGACAGGCGTCTGCTTGAGTCTCATCCACTCACGTGAAAAACATAAGATTAAAGCTATCGAGAAACAACTTGGTCAGACTATCGAAAGAGCAATGGTGCCTTCTGCAAAACAAGTTTGTGAAAAGCAGCTCTTCAATCATATCGACCGCCTTGAAAAAGTAGATATCATGCGTGACGACATCGCTGATTATCTCCCTATCGTCTTTAGAAAATTGGGTTGGCTCACTCCAGAAGAACTCATTACTAGAGTGGTGGCTCTCAACTTCAACCGTTTCCTCGATTATTACAAAGACGCTAAAGATCTTAACTTCGACGATTCTAAACCTGAGAAGAAAGAGAAAAAAGCTAAAGGCGAAAAGAAAGATTACGACGACAGTGGTTTGCAACGTCTATTCTTTAGTAAAGGTAAAAAAGATAAAATCAAACCTAATAATATCATCGGTAAAATCAATGATGTTACTGGAACGAAAGACATTCGCATCGGCAGAATCGATATGATGGAAAACTTCTCCTTCGTAGATGTCGATCAAGAACAAGCTCAATTTATAGTCGATTGTTTTGCTGATGAAAGAAAGAACAGAGAAGGAATCCGCGTTGAGATAACAACATCCGATCCTAAACCAAAGAAGAAAAAAGAAAAGAAACAATTTGACGACGACAGACCAGAACGCAAGAATCGTGATGTGTTTGGCGATAGAAGTTATAAACTCGAAGGCAAGAGAGAATCTAGAAAGGAATCAAGAAGAGATTCTAAAAAAGACTCTAGAAAAGATTCAAGAAAAGATAGAAAAGACTCTGGACGTAGAGGAAGAAACAGAAGCAGATAAGATTTTAATTTGAAAATTGAAAACTGAAATTTGAAAATTTAGGACGTGATGTCACGTCCTTTTTTCGTTTAAAATAAAAACATTTTTTCATTACTTTTGTATTTATAAAAATTAAATCACGAACACAATGGAATCAATAAACTCGGCATCTCAGCACCTTAGCAACTCAGTAACTCAAATCGTTTCACGCCAAAGATATTTCTTTTTAACAAATGAAACAAAATCAATCGACTTCCGTCTGGAACAACTGAAGAAGTTAAAATGCGCTGTTGAAAAATATTCAGATGATATTTACGATGCTTTGTGGAGAGATTTGCATAAATGTAAAGAAGAAGCTTTCTTAACAGAAATTAACATTGTGTTAAATGAAATTAACAATCACATAAAAAATCTTAAGAAATGGGCGAGACCAACGAAGGTGAAGACACCTTTGTATCTGATGCCGTCGAAGAGTTTTGTGAAGTACGAACCTTATGGCGTGGCTTTGATAATCGCGCCTTGGAACTATCCGTTTCAACTGATGTTCGCGCCTTTGGTTGGGGCGATTTCTTCGGGTTGTTGCGTTGTGATGAAACCGTCGCCTTATTCCCAATATACTTCGGAGGTGATGCAGAAGATAATTGATGAGACTTTCAATAAAGAATATATCGCGATGATTCAAGGTCACAGAGACGTAAATCAGGCATTGCTGGCACAGAAATTCGATTTTATTTTTTACACTGGCAGTCCGGATATGGGCAGAGTCGTGATGGAAGCAGCGTCGAAAAATCTTACTCCTGTTGTCCTTGAGCTTGGCGGCAAGAGTCCGTGTATTGTGGATAAAGATTGTAACATCGACTTCGCAGCGCGGAGAATCGTCTGGGGAAAGACGATAAACGCTGGTCAGACCTGTGTAGCTCCTGATTATCTGATGGTGCATCGTGATGTCAAAGAGGAATTGATTAAAAAGATGATTCATTATGTGAAGAAATTTTACGGTGAAGACCAGCGGCAATCCCATTGCTATTGCAGAATCATCAGCGACAAAGCTTATCAACGATTGGCATCGTATCTTGATGAAGGAAAAATTCTCTATGGCGGAAATTGCGACTCCGAAGAAAGATATATTCAGTTTACGCTTCTGGATTTGTGTCAACAGTCGACAGACAATAATCAACGTACTTTGAATGTGATGACTACGGAGATCTTCGGCCCGATTCTTCCTGTTATAGAATTCGACCATATTAATAAGGTGTATGATTTTATAGCCCAACGTCCTAAGCCTTTGGCTTTATATTATTTCGGAAATGATGAAGCTGCGATGGACGTCTTGAACAGAACGACATCGGGCGGAGTATGTATCAACGACACTATTTTGCATGTCGCCAA
Source organism: Bacteroidales bacterium (assembly GCA_045648285.1). Classification (GTDB taxonomy): domain Bacteria; phylum Bacteroidota; class Bacteroidia; order Bacteroidales; family F082; genus Limimorpha. Next base: position 9,773 of record JAZRNQ010000066.1, read on the forward strand.
CGAGCATCTGCCATTCGGCGGAGTAGGGGAGAGCGGCATGGGAAAATACCACTCCCATGAAAGTTTCTTGGCGTTTAGCAACAAACGCGCAGTTTTGAAGTCGTCAAACAGTATCGACTTCGCAATGAAATATCCGCCATACGATAAGATGGAGTTGATAAAGAAACTGATGTAATGTTGGCTTTTGGCTTTTGGCTGTTGAACTGATTTCCTCCGTGCGATCCGCGCCGATCCGTGGAGTCCTGAAAAATATTCGTGCCGATTAGTGTCGATTCGCGGACAAAAATAGTGTGCTTGAAGTAAAAATGCCGTTCCATTCCGTATCGGTTTTTTTTGGTTTTTCATGTCATTTGTGATATTTTCATTGAAAAATCCGTGCAATAAAGTGCTTTAGAGAGCATATTTTGGTGTAAAAGGTATAAAAATGAGGATAAGTTTACAGGGGAATGCCTTTGTAATTTGTTGTTTTACAGCGGATAAATAAAAAAGATAAAATAAATGAATTTTTTTTCACAAAAGAGTTGGAGTGAAAGCAAAAAGTAGTATCTTTGCACTCGCAAAACAACGGGAACGGTGCTGAAGAGAAAGAGGGGGATTGTTTAGCGAAGT
>JAZRNQ010000067.1:0-2320 GCA_045648285.1 Bacteroidales bacterium
ACTTGAAGCGTTTGAAGGAAGGCCGCAACGAAGAAGAAGTACAGAAGGCTCTCGAAGCTATCACTCGTTGTGTGGAAACTGGCGAAGGCAACTTGTTGGAATTGGCCGTAGAAGCTGCACACGTTCGTGCTACCCTCGGCCAAATTTCCGACGCTTGCGAAAAGATTGAAGATCGTGATAAAGCAGTAATCAGAACTATTTCAGGCGTGTATTCATCAGAAAGTAAGAAGGATGCAGATTTCGCACGTGCTTGCGAACTCACCGAAGAATTTGCGAAGAAGGAAGGCCGTCGTCCTCGTATCATGATTGCCAAGATGGGTCAGGACGGACACGACCGTGGTGCTAAGGTTGTAGCTACAGGTTATGCTGACTGTGGTTTCGACGTGGATATGGGACCGTTGTTCCAGACTCCGGAAGAAGCTGCTCGCGATGCCGTAGAAAACGACGTTCACGCAGTAGGTGTTTCTTCACTCGCTGCCGGTCACAAGACTTTGATTCCGCAGTTGATGGAAGAACTCAAGAAGTTGGGTCGTGAAGACATCCTCGTATTCGCCGGTGGTGTTATCCCAGCACAAGACTATGACTTCTTGTATCAAGCTGGTGTAGTAGCTATCTTCGGTCCTGGTACTTCAGTAGCGAAGGCTGCTTGTCAGATTATGGACATCATGTTGGAAGAATAATTTCTCAACACTTGATAATGAAAAAGGCTATCCCGATTTTGGGGTAGCCTTTTTTTGAGCCTATAAAAATGAAAAGTGATTTTCAATGAAAGTTGCGGGTTGCGGGTTGCGTTTTAATTTGCCAAAGAAACTTGTCCATAGTTTTATCCTATCTTTCCATAATCAATCTCATGCTTCAACAGTCCATAGTTGTAGGCAGCACTTTGATAGTAAAGTCCTGTTTCCAAGTCAATCACTTTTTCATAAAGTTGGGAATTGAAAACCAACTGCAAAGCCTCAACCATAGATAAGCGATAATCCCTCATCGCCCACAAAGCCAATTGCTCCACCAAGGAATCTATCAAGAATTTAGTCTGTTCACTCATAACCGTTGTAATTTAGAGATTGCACATTCAGTTCCAAAGAAATACTGACTATTCAAGCTTCGGTAAGTCAATTCTTCCACTAAAGTTTCCAATGATATCATTTTACGGCTATATCGCTCCAACTGAAAAGCGACTCCGTCATCGGCTACAGGACCAATTACAACATCATAATCATGCTTGAATCCGGAAATGCTCGCATTGCGATTGGCCAAAACAAACAAAGCCCACTCCTCGCAAGGGGCATCGAAAACCTTAACCTTCAAAGAACCATCATACAGAGATGCTTCATCAAAGGTATATGCAGTCACCATAGGCATTCCCTCACCCATAATACGGGTACGGCGCAAAGCCATAAATTCCGCTTGTTTGCGAATATCCGTCAGATAAAATCCTTGACCGAAATCCTTGTCTGGCCGACAACGGTTCAAGTCAATCGTATCAATCTCCATATTCGAGCCATGATAAAGTGTAATCATGTCAATGCCCCCCCATTCCGTTTACAGATAATGGACAGGTCTTCCACTGCATCACCGATAGAAAGCTGATGTTCTGCCTCGTAACATTCATCCAGAAATTCCAATCCTTTGAAACGATGCAGATAGGCAAAAGCCTGCTTGGCCGTCAAGCGATAACGCTCGGCAAATGCATTGATACAATAGATGAAATAGGTCATCCGGTTTTGAGATTGTCTATCCATATCCTCGTATGTTTAATGATTCTGTTCTGCAAAAATAAACAAATATCACGAGAAGATGGCAGAAAAAACTGCTTTTCTCGTGATAATTCTATGGTTATAAAAGTAAAATTGTCTTTTCAACTAGGCTTGAGTAACACTTATATGCTATTGGGATTAATAATTTACATAAAAGTTCTTTGCCTAATTAAAGGGTGTTTAACTGTATTATCCTTCGTTGAAATCTGGACAATCTAAACTGATATTGATTTTCAATGAAAGTTGCGGGTTACGGGTTGCGTTTTCGGGGGGTAAATTTATCCTACAATATCTAGCCGCAAAAAATATTTCATTTTTCTCTTGACTCATCCCCTAGGGCATATATTAACTTTGCACTCGCTAGCAAATCAATCGTGCGATTATGAGTAAATTAACAAAGTTAAAAATCGGAGAGTTCTCAAAGATGATGCAGGTTACGGTGAAGACCTTGCGCCATTACGAACAGAAAGGGTTACTACACCCTAGCGAAGTGGATGAGTGGACTGGTTACCGTTACTACAACATAGCGCAGATGCAGCGGCTCAACACTATCCGCGGACTGC
>JAZRNQ010000068.1:0-4634 GCA_045648285.1 Bacteroidales bacterium
CTGCCGAGAGCTTCAATGCCAAAGTAAAGGCTTTCAGAAGCCAGTTCCGCGGTATCAGCGATATCCCTTTCTTTATTTTTCGCTTAGCTACATTATTTGCTTAACTTTTTTAATGCTCCACCGATTTTTCGGACTGATCCGGAAAGGCAACGCCGTACGGATAAAAAAAAGACGCCCCAGATTTCTGAGACGTCTTTTGTGGAAACTGCTGGGGTCGAACCAGCGACCCCCTGCTTGTAAGGCAGGTGCTCTAAACCAACTGAGCTAAGCTTCCATTCTGTGTAAGAACCTTTCGTTTACGAGTGCAAAGATAGGAACTTTTCCATTACGCGCAACACTTTTTTAAAAATATTTTTATTTTTCTTTAAATTCACTTATATCAATAAGTTACAAGCAATTTTTTATATAAATTCCTTCTTTTTTATCTTATTTTTAATCAAAAATAGAAGATTTCAGTAGCAAAAATATCACACTTTAGCAAAAGCACGCTTTTTTTCAATTCATAATTCATAATGCATAATTCATAATTAAAATCATTCTTAACTCCTAAAATCCGAATGTTTCTGGACGCGATAAATCGCATTCATACAATTCCAGGGCAGCACTTCATTGCTCGTAGCCCCCAAGCGTTAGGGATTGAAGCGGCATCCTTTTGGAGCGTAGCGGAAAAAGATAGAGCGGAAAGCCCGACGGCATTGCCGGAACGCCCAAAGAAAGACCACAAGACCACAAGACTACAAGACAATTAAAAATTGAAAGTCAATAGTCAGAGCTCTTAGTTCTTAGTTCTTAGTTCTTAGCTCTTAGCTCTTAGTTCTTAGCTCTTGGTTCAAAAGCCTTAGTTCCTTCTAGTAATTCTCGCCAGATAATCGTAATGTTCGCCTCTTCTCACTATTTCCATTTTAAAGCCGTGAAGTTCGGCATGATTTCTCAAAGTATTGGCGTCGATATAAAGCCAAGGGAAAGAATCACCTTTCACATCGTCGTAACACATAGTGTATTCGAGTTCGCCGTAATATTTACCATCATCAGGAAGTTCTATTATTCCGTCTTCGTCCTCATAAAGATAACATAAATCCGACGAGTCACAGAAAAGCTGTCCATCATCTGCCAATACCTTATCTATATGTTTAAAGAAATCAGGAAGCTTGTCGATAGTACCAACGATTCCGATTCCGTTCATCAGCATTAATATCGTATCGAATTTTTCTTCCAAGGTAAAGAAATCCTGTTCTCTTACATTCACGAGACCTCTTTCTTTCATTGTCTCGACAGAATAAGGAGAGATATCTATTGCAGTAACGTCGATACCTTTTTCCTGAAGCCAAAGAGAATGACAACCAGAGCCAGCTCCCACATCGAGGGTCTTGCCTTTCGCCAGTTTCAAGGCCTTCTGTTCAAGTTTAGGCATATATCTGAAAGTACGGAACAATGTCTCCAACGGAATCTCATCATCATCAAACATCGGAGACGAAACAATCAATTTACCATCGCGACGACCTTTGTAAAAATCGGCAATCGCTTTTCCCATTGCATCGGTTTCTTTTTTCATAATTTTATCTGTCAACAGACAACAGACTACGGACAACAGACTTTGTCCATGTAATAGTATACCAAAGGACTGTTGACTGCTATCCGTTGACCGTTGTCTTTTTCAGCAAAATTATAAATTATTTTCCGCATTTTTCTTTTAAAAAAATAAAAAAATCATATCTTTGTATGTATTATTTTAAAATTAAGAGATATGACTGACGAATCAAAAATTAGAGAAGCTTTTGAAGAAAAAAACTGGACTGAAATCAAGTCGCAAGACTCATGGTCAGTCTTTAAGATAATGTCTGAATTTGTCACAGGCTACGAAACACTTTCCAAGATTGGTCCTTGCGTTGCAATCTTCGGTTCTGCACGCACTAAGCCTGACAACAAATATTATAAGATGGCAGAAGAAGCCGCTTATCTTTTAGTCAAGAAAGGTTTCGGCATCATCACTGGTGGCGGTCCAGGCATCATGGAAGCCGGCAACAAAGGAGCGCACTTCGGCGGAGGAAAAAGCGTAGGACTCAATATCGTGCTTCCTCACGAACAACGTCCTAACGACTTCATCGACCCAGACAAGAACATCAATTTCGATTATTTCTACGTAAGAAAGACTATGTTCATGCGCTACGCACAAGGCTACATCGCATTCCCAGGAGGATTCGGAACACTAGATGAATTATCGGAAGCGATTACCTTGATACAAACCAACAAGCTCATCTCCTTCCCTATCATTATGGTTGGAAAAGATTTCTGGGAACCTCTCAACGACTGGTTCTTGAACTCATTGCTCAAAGAAGGAATGGTAAGCGAAAGCGACTTCAAGATTTTCCACATCGTCGACACAGTAGAAGAAGCCGTAGCGATAATCGAAGAATTCTATCATAAATACGCATTGAAACCGAACTTTTAATTAATGCATAATTCATAATGCATAATGCATAATTATGGGTTGTGAATTATGAATTATGAATTGTGAATTATGAATTACATTGAACTTCCTATTAATATAATAAGCATCGAGGGTGATGGTTTTCACCTCATCGCTGAGGGTTGCATCAACGGCAAGACCGCTCGTTTTGTCGTTGACACTGGTGCATCCAGGACCGTCTTCGACAAGGATAAAATATTAAATTATATTAACAACCCTGAGTTTTCAGAGAAAGAAGGCATATCTGCAGGAATTGGAGGTACCGACATCTCCAGTTTCATCTTCAACATCGAAGAACTCAGTTTCGGAGATTTAAAGATAACAGACTACCAAGCCGTAGCAATGGATTTATCAAATGTGAACGATTCATACGCCATGATAAAACTACCTCCTATCGACGGTGTCCTCGGCGGTGATTTGTTAGTAAGACATAAGGCTGTGATAAACTACAGATTAAAGAAAATACGTCTCTTCCCAAAGAAATAATTATGGCAAGGATTTTAGTTATAGACGACGAAGCTGCTATCCGTCGTATCTTACGCGAGATTTTAGAACACGAGAAATACAATGTTGACGATGCCGCTACAGCCATCGAGGCTCTTCCTTTAGTCAAAGAAAACGAATACGACGCTATTTTGTGCGACATCAAGATGCCACAGATGGACGGCATTGAATTTCTTGAAGAAGCGAAGAAAATCAGCGACGCTCCCATCATCATGATTTCCGGTCACGGCACCATCGACACCGCCGTTGAGGCTATAAAAAAAGGAGCTTTCGACTATATCGCCAAGCCGCCAGAGTTGAACCGACTGCTCATCACCTTGCGTAATGCTTTGGACAAGTCGAAGTTAATGACGGAGACGAAAGCACTCAAGAAAGTAGTGAACCGCAAGTATCAGATGATTGGCAGTTCCAAGCCAATGATGGAGATTCACGACATGATTGAGAAGGTAGCTCCTACCACCGCGCGCGTGCTCATCGAAGGCGAAAACGGAACAGGCAAAGAACTCGTAGCAAGACAGCTTCACGAGCTAAGCAACCGCTCCTACGCTCCTTTCATCGAGGTAAACTGCGCAGCGATACCGTCAGAACTGATTGAAAGTCAGCTCTTCGGTCACGAGAAAGGCTCGTTCACATCGGCGATAAAGATGAAGAAAGGCGACTTCGAACTCGCTAACAACGGAACATTATTCCTTGACGAAATAGGCGACATGAGTCTGCCAGCACAGGCTAAGGTATTGAGAGCCTTGCAGGAAAACAAAATCACTCGTGTAGGCGGCGAAAGTGAAATCAATGTCAACGTGAGAATCATCGCTGCCACGAACAAGAATCTCAAAGAAGAGATACAGAAAGGCAACTTCAGAGAAGACTTATATCATCGATTAAGCGTTATTATCATCAATGTTCCGCCATTGCGCGACAGACTCGACGACATTCCATTGTTGGTCAATTATTTCGTTGAAAACATTTCAAACGAGATGGGGAAAGCTGCGCCTACATTCACGCAAGATGCCATTGAGGAATTACAGAAATACCGTTGGACAGGCAACATCCGCGAGCTTCACAATGTCATAGAGAGGCTTGTGATATTATGCGGAAATGAGATTAAGGGAGATGATGTGAGGAAGTTTGGTTAATTGGGAACTAAGGGTATGAGGGATTGTAGGGACGTGATTCATCGCGTCCTAAAACATTCAGCAGGTTAGGAATAAAAAAAACACTAACATATTCGTGATATATTAGTGTTAATTCGTGGATAATTTTAAAATTGTGGAGTTGGAGGGAGTCGAACCCTCGTCCAAACAAGGAACACCCATGCTTTCTACATGCTTATTTTGTTGTTGGTTTTCGAATCATGCAAGGAAACAAACACCCTAAACATGACCTTATCTCCTAAGTTTCGCTATACGTACGGAGCTTCCGCATCGCTATCCTGAAATTGATGAGCACCTCGGACCCGAACCGGAATCAGGAAGGTCCATTCGCGAGATGTCTCGTTCATCTACCTTGTAAATGAATAAAGCAACGATCTACTGTTCTTCGATCAAGCAGCGAGAGCGTAAGTATTTTCGCCAATTAATTTTTTGCAGTCAAGATTTATGAGCGTCACTGCGAGGCTCAGCATGCTTACATGACCATTCTACAAGCTGTCAAAACCGGTCAACCC
>JAZRNQ010000069.1:0-6705 GCA_045648285.1 Bacteroidales bacterium
CAATCCTATCGTCGATTTTCAAGTTGGCAGAGACGGCAGCAAAAACACATGGGTAAACACACGCGGTGCAGAAATAAAAGGTACGATTGGAGATAACTTCGCATTCTATAGCAATTTAAGAGAAAATCAAGCTGTATTTCCTGATTACATATCAGAATTTGCAAATACAAACAGAGTCGTGCCAGGACAAGGTCATGCCCGTCGTTTTAAAAAAACAGGCTTCGATTATGCCAACGCCTCTGCTTATGTGGCAATACGTCCGATGCCATGGTTGCAAGGTGTATTAGGTTATGGAAAAAATTTCATCGGCGATGGTTACCGTTCTTTGATATTGTCAGATAACAGCTTCGCATATCCTTACGTAAAACTTACAGGCGATGTATGGAACTTGCAATATTCCTGCATTTATTCACAGATGTCTGACAAAAACAGAGTTCTCGACGATGACACTTACGCTAGAAAAAACATAGTGATTCACTACGTTGATTGGGCTGTTACCAAACGACTCAACTTAGGTTTGTTCGACGCAATAGTATGCAAAGGCCAAGATGAAAACGGAGTGAGAAGAGGACTCGATTTCCAATATATCAATCCTATAATATTCTTAAGAACTACTGACTATTACGTTGGAGCATCACCTGACAACGCAATACTCGGTGCTGCCGCTAGTTATATCCTAGGCAAACACACAACATTATATGCACAGTTTGTCCTCGACGAAATGACAGTCAAAGAATTCATTGCCTTCAAAGGATACTGGGCCAACAAACAATCATATCAATTCGGTGTTAAAAGCTTCAATTGCTTCAATGTAAAAAATCTCTTCCTCCAAGGTGAATTCAATTTAGTGAGACCCTATATGTATTCACATTATGACGGAGAAGACAATTACGCACATCTGAACCAACCACTGGCACATCCTTGGGGTGCTAACTTCTACGAAATAGTTGCAAAAGCACAATACAACTACAAACGTTTCTATTTCCAATACAAAATGAACTTCGGACAATGGGGCGATGATATTACAACGAAAGACGGCGAGTTCCAATATTTCGGTCATGACATTTATAAAAATTATTATGATTACTATAAAATCGAAGGTTACGATAAGCCATATTATGGACATTTTCTTTTAACAGGAGAAAAGAACACTTTGGTAATGAATAATCTTGTTGTGTCTTGGATCGTAAATCCTTCATATAATCTTAATGTCTTCGCAGACATAACACATAGAAATCAGAAAATTGAAGGCGGCGATAGCTATAACAACTTTATAATTAGTTTCGGCATAAGAACAACTTTAGATAATAAGTACTACGATTTCTAAACATTGAAAACATCACTCTTCATAAAACATCTGTTCGACAAAGTCACAGCATTTTTGGGAATAATATTATTGTCACCTATAATGTTGATAATATTCATCATTCACAAAATCGTTATGTCTGATGGCAGTTTCTTATTCAAACAAAAAAGGGTAGGGCAATACGGAAATACCTTTAACATTTATAAAATAAGGACAATGAAAGCTAGCAGTGACAATAACAATATGTTTGTCACAACAGCTACCGACGACAGAATACTTCCTTTCGGCAAATGGCTTCGAAAAACAAAACTAGATGAGATTGTCGAACTTATCAATGTACTGAAAGGTGACATGAGTTTCGTTGGACCACGTCCAGACGTTGAAGGCTATGCCGACAAACTGGAAGGAGAAGATAGAAAAATACTAGAACTTCGTCCAGGAATAACAGGCCCAGCTTCTCTTAAATATATCAACGAAGAAGAGATACTCGCTAAAGTTGACAATCCACAACAATATAACGACGAAGTAATTTTCCCAGATAAGGTTAAAATTAATTTAGATTATTATTATAATCGCAGTTTTTGGGGAGATATTAGAATTATACTTAAAACAATATTCAGGTAAAGCTGACTAATGACTAACGACTAATGGCAAAAATTTTATGGTTTTAGTTCAAAGTTCAATGGTCTTCAATTCCTAATTAAAATATGGTTTCCATCATAACGCCAACTTTCAATAGCGAGAGATTCATCTCTGAGACGATACTTTCCGTACAAGCCCAGACATATCAGGATTGGGAGATGATAATAGTTGACGACTGCTCGACAGACAAGACCGCTGAAATAGTCGCATCGTTCCAAGAAAAAGATTCGAGAATAAAATATTTTTACAACTCCACTAACAAAGGTTCTGCATTATCACGTAATCTGGCATTACAAAAAGCCAAAGGAAAATGGATAGCTTTTCTCGACAGCGACGATTTATGGCATCCAGAGAAACTCGAAAAACAAATCGAGTTTATGGAAAGAAATGATTATCATTTTTCTTATACAAACTATTGCGAAATTGACGAAAATTCAAAGGAAAAAGGTATTCTAATCACGGGTCCAAAAGTCATTACAGATAAATTGATGAAAGCTTATTGCTGGCCAGGATGTCTGACTGTGATGTATGACGCAGAAGAAGTTGGCATAATGCAAACTGTTGACATTAAAATAAACGAAGAATATGCGCTGTGGATAAAAATCGCTAGAAAAACAAAGTGCTACTTATTAGGCGAGAATCTAGCTAAATATCGCAGACATAATAATTCATTAACAAGTCAATCTTATTTTAAGCTTATCAAATGGCATTACCTTATGTTTAGAAAATCGGAGAATAGAAATGCCGTTTCATCAGTTATTCTAACATTAGGCAATTTGATTTTCGGAACATATAAGAAAATCTTATACAGAAAGAAATATTAGTATGAATCGATATCGTTTTTATAAAAACACATGGATTTTCCTAGAAGAAAACAAAGAACAGCATCTTTCAAAAGAGGATGCTAAATTTTTATTAGAAAGGAAAGGTCTCATGATTCGTAATACATACGATTTTGATACAAAAGAAAAAACTTCTTTCTGGTTTATTATAAAAGATAAACTAGAAGATATTTCAGAGTTGCCATTTTCAACAAGAAGAAACATTCGCCGTTCGCTAAGATTTTATGATATAAAAAAAATAAGTCTTAAAGAATTTTCAGAAGTAGCATTTCCAGTAATCATAGCAGCACAAAAATCATATAACATCAAATGTCATATTATTAATGAGAATGAATTTGATGATATGATAGAACAATACAAGACAGAAGCAGATAAAGATTTTTGGATTGTAGAAAATAAAGAGAACAAAGAAATTGTAGCTGTTGCAGTCAACAGAATAAAAAAAGAAAGTTGCGAATATGATGATATGAAGTGTAAACCAGAGGCACTAAAAGATAGGTCATATCCTTACTACGGTCTTATCCACACAATGAACCAATATTATCTTGAAGAAAAGAAACTCAAATATGTTAGCGATGGTAGCAGAACAATTACTGAACATTCCAATATTCAAGAGTTCCTAATCCATAATTTCAAGTTTAGAAAAGCATATTGCAAACTCAAGATTTATTACAAATGGTGGTTAAGTGTCGTCATAAAAGTGCTTTTTCCGTTCAGAAATATCATTCCTTTTAGAAATATAAGGGCAATTTTAAGAATGGAAGAATATTCTCGCAACTCACAATAATATAATTATCAATCATTTAAAAACAAAATTAAAAATATTTAAAAAAAAAATTAAAAAAAGTCTTGTCGGTATAAAAAAAAGATGTACCTTTGCAATCGCAAAACGGAGATAAAAACGTTGCAAACGCCTCCTTAGCTCAGTTGGTTAGAGCATCTGACTGTTAATCAGGGGGTCTCAGGTTCAAGTCCTGAAGGGGGCGCAAGAGAGATTACAAAGTGTAATTTTTTTATGTTTCATGTTATTAATTGAAGAAGATGATTGCCAAACAGCAGTCATTTTCTTTTTTTGTATACCCAAAAAGACTAAAAAGACTAAGGGCGAAAGGCTAAAGTTTTGGACAATAACTGTTGTCCGTTGTCTGTAGTCTGTTGACATTATAAACAAAATCATATGAAAAAATCAATCGTTGGAATCGGAAGTGCATTAGTCGATATCTTAACTCGCATCGACAATGACAGCATACTTGAAGAATTAAACATACCAAAAGGTTCAATGCAGCTAGTTGACGAGAAGTCATCATCCGTAATAGAAGAAAAACTCACAGCATACGAAAGCACTATGGCTCCAGGTGGCTCAGCAGCCAATACAATCCACGGTTTGGCAACATTAGGTGTTAACAGCGGATTCATATCATACCTCGGCAAAGACGAAATCGGCAAGTTTTTCGAAGAATCAATGACTTCAGCAGGAGTGAAACCTTTAGTATTCCACACTGACACCGCTTCTGGCACTGCTCGCACCATCATCTCTGCCGACGGAGAACGTACCTTCGCTACAAACCTCGGCGCATCATTAGAACTCAACGAAAACGTCATAACACCAGAATTATTCAAAAACTGGGACTACTGCTACGTTGAAGGCTACCTCATCGCAAACAAAGCAGTTTTTACAAAGACAATCGCTACAGCAAAAGAATGCGGCTGCAAAGTCGTTTTAGACCTCGCAAGCTACAATGTTGTTGAAGACAATCGCGAATTCTTGAACGAACTTCTTCCACAAATCGACATCGTTTTCGCTAATGAAGAAGAAGCCAAGGCATTGACACAAATGTCGGCAGAAGAATCATTACACTATATCGCTGACAAAGTAGAGATTGCGATTGTAAAAATCGGCAAGAAAGGCTCATTGATAAAGAGAGGAGAAGAAGTCGTGACGATAGGTTGCAACAAAGTAGATGTTGTCGACACCACAGGCGCTGGTGACATGTACGCAGCAGGATTTTTATACGGACTTATCAACGGCTACGACTTGGAAAGATGCGGAACCATAGGCAACAATTTAGCTGAAAGCATCATTCAGGTTATAGGTGCGAAGATGGATGAAAACAGATGGAAAATGTTTAAGAAAAATACTTGTATTATTTAATTGAAATACGTATTTTTGCACTCCAAATTGGGGAATTACCAATTTTCATTTATTAAAGAATCAATTTAAGTATAAACATGAAAATATTCCAAACAGAAGACATCAGGAATGTTGCCCTCATAGGCGCAGCTAAATCCGGTAAGACAACACTTGCTGAAAACATGGTTTTCGAAGGCAAGCTCATCAACAGAAAAGGTACTACAGAAGGTAAGAACACAGTATCTGACTACCGTCCAATTGAAACAGAACGCGGTATTTCTGTAAACGCTAGTTTGTTACACACAATCTACAACGACAAAAAAATCAACATTTTAGATACTCCAGGTTTTAGCGACTTCTCAGGCGACATCGTTGCTTGTTTAACAGCTGCTGACATGGCTGTATTCACAGTCAATGCTCAATCAGGTGTTGAAGCTACATCTGAAAATGCTTGGAAATATGCTACAAAGACAAACAAGCCTGTTGTGTTCTTCATGAACCAATTAGACCACAGCAACGCTAACTTCGACGACACAGTACGTCAATTAAGAGAATATTTCGGCGATAAAGTTACTCCAGTTCAATTCCCAGTTGCTACAGGTGAAGGTTTCAACTCAGTTATCGACCTCATCACAATGAAGATGTTAGTCTTCAAAAACGGCAACGGCGCTCCTGAAGTACAAGACATTCCAGCTAACCTCGCTGACAAAGCAGAAGAAATGCACGAACAACTTATCGAGCAAGCAGCTGCTGGCGACGACAGCCTCATGGAAAAATTCTTCGAAGAAGGTACACTTTCAGCTGAAGACATGGAAAAAGGTCTCCACCTCGGTATCATCAACCGTGAAATGTTCCCAGTATTATGCGGTGCTGCTAAATCAGGCGCTGGCGTAACTCGTCTCCTCGAGTTCCTCATCAACGCTTGCCCATCACCAGCTCACGTTCACGCAACAAAAGCTGCTAACGGAACAGAATTCCACAACAGCACAGAAGAAGCTCCAGCTATGTTCTTCTTCAAAATCTCTAACGAACAAAACGTTGGTGACGTTGCTATGGCACGTATCTACGGCGGTACAATCTCAGAATCACAAGACCTCGTTAACCCACGTACAGGCAACAAAGAACGTATCTCTCAACTTTTAGTTTCTAACGGTAAAACTCGCGAAAGAGTAGAAAAAGCTTGCGCTGGTGATATCATCTCTACAATCAAGTTGAAAGACGTTCGCGTTAACGACAGCTTAGTAGATGCTAAGATTTCTGACACAGCTTTCGAAGGCGTTCCATTCCCATCACCAATCTTCTCAACAGCTATCAAAGCAGTTAACTCACAAGAAGACGAAAAATTAGGCGGCATCCTCGCTGACTACCACAAGATTGACCCAACAGTCATCACATCAATGTCTCGTGAGTTAAAACAAAATATCCTCCAATGTCAAGGTGAATATCACCTCAACACAATTAAATGGTATCTCGATAACGTACACAAAATCGCTGTTGAATTCGCAGCTCCTAAAGTTCCTTATCGCGAAACTATCACTAAGACAGCTAACGCTGACTACCGTCACAAGAAACAATCAGGTGGTTCAGGTCAATTCGGTGAAGTTCACATGAGATTAGCTCCTTACTATGAAGGCTACACAGATCCATCAGACCTCCAAGTTCGTGGTAAAGATGAATACGATCTCCCATGGGGCGGTAAACTCATCTTCTGCAACTGTATCGTTGGTGGTTCTATCGACGCTCGTTTCATGCCAGCTATCTTGAAAGGTATCAACGAACGTTTA
>JAZRNQ010000070.1:0-4408 GCA_045648285.1 Bacteroidales bacterium
AGCTATTTTTTATAGGTATTATCGGTTTATCGTTGACATCATGTCAGGAAAAAGTCGTTCCTCAGAAAAAAACTGAAACCATTTACAAGACACTCACAGTTGAAAAAAGCAATCAGGTTTTAAAAAGCGGATTTGCCGCCACCATCAACGGCTGCCAGACTGTTGAAATTCGTCCTCAAGTCAGCGGCATGATTACCGACATCCGCATCAACGAAGGTGACTTTGTCCGCAAGGACTCTACCCTTTTCGTCATCGACCAGACTCCATATAAAGCAGCTTACGAAATTGCTTCCGCCAACGTGATGAGTGCAGAGGCGAACCTCTCGACAGCGCAACTCGTGCTTGAGAGCAGCAAGGAACTCTTTGAACAAGACGTCGTTTCTGAGTTTGAACTCATGACAGCGCAAAACAACCTTGCAGAAGCAGAAGCCAAGCTCGCATTGGCAAAAGCCGAGATGAACAAAGCTTACACAAACCTCTCATATACTATGGTGAAGTCACCTGTCAACGGCGTCGCTTCTATGATTCCATATCGCGTCGGCGCATTGGTCAACAGTAATATCAGTCAGCCTTTGGTAACTGTTTCCGACGACAGCAAAATTTTCGCTTATTTCTCTATGGCAGAAAATCAGATGCTCGACCTCATCCAAGAATACGGTTCTTTGAAAGAAGCTATCAAAGACATGCCTGCCGTAGAACTCGTCATGAGTAACGGCAAGACATATAAACACAAAGGCAAAATCAATGCTGTGAGTGGTACCATCAGCGCAAGCACCGGCGCCGTCAGTTTCCGCGCCGTATTCCCAAACCCGGAACGCCTTCTACGCGACGGCGGCAGTGGAACTGTCATAATACCTTCTAACCACGAAGACTGCATTATTATTCCACAAACCGCGACATTCGAGTTACAAGAAAAAGTATTCGTATATAAAGTCATCGACGGCAAGGCTCATTCAGCAGCCATCAGTGTGATGCCTCGTAACAACGGTGTCGACTACATCGTTGAAAGCGGTCTCGAAGTCGGCGACGTCATCATCGCTGAAGGCGCAGGTCTAGTTCGTGAGGGAGCGACTATTAAAACCTCAGAAACTCAGAATCTCAGAATCTCAGAATCTCAGAAACTCAGAACCTCAGAACCTCAGAACCTCAGAACCTCAGAATCTCAGAAACTCAGAAACTCAGAATTAACAGAAGAAGGAGGCGAATAATGGATATCAAGACATTCATCAACCGTCCTATTTTCGCAGGTGTCATCTCTGTGATAATAGTGCTCTTAGGTCTCATCTGCCTCGTCGGTCTTCCTATCGAGCAATATCCTGAAATAGCACCTCCTACTGTCAGTGTTTCAGCAAATTACGCTGGCGCGAATGCTGAGACAGTACAGAATAGCGTCGTCGTGCCTTTGGAAGAAGCCATCAACGGCGTGGAAGACATGATGTATATGACATCATCAGCTAACAACAACGGTTCTGCTAGCATTCAGATTTATTTCCGTCAAGGCACCAATGCCGACATGGCGACCGTCAACGTTCAGAATCGTATCGCATCGGCACAAGGTCTGTTGCCAGCAGAAGTGACACGTAGCGGCGTCAGCGTCAAGAAGAGACAGAACAGCCGTATCAAAGTACTCGCCGTGTATAGTCCTGACGACTCCTTCGACGAGAGATTCCTCAGCAATTATTTAAAAATCAATATCGAGCCTAGATTGTCACGTATCGCTGGCGTCGGTGAAGTCGACGTAAGAGGTGCCGACTACTCACTACGTATCTGGCTCGACCCTGCCAAGATGGCGAAATATTCTTTAGTACCTTCCGACATCTCTGCAGTCTTGGCAGAACAGAATTTAGAAGCAGCAACGGGAACACTCGGCGCTGACTCAGAAAACACATTCCGTTACACACTGAAATACAGAGGACGCTACGACAAAGAAGAAGACTACGCCAATATGATAATCCGTGCCGACAACGACGGAACTTTATTGAAACTCAAAGATATTGGAACAGTAGAATTAGGTTCGAGAAGCTACGACTATATCGGTCAGGTTAACGGACATCCTGGAACTACCTTGATGATTTCACAGACCTCAGGCTCTAACGCTAACGAAATCATCGATGCTATCGACAAAGAGATAGAAGAAATCAGAAAGACATTGCCAAGAGGCATTGAAATCGTCGACTTGATGAGTACCAAAGACTTCCTCGACGCGTCAATCGATAACGTCATCGAGACTCTCATCTTAGCAATCATCTTGGTTATCTTGATTGTTTATATCTTCTTGCAGAGTTTCCGTTCTACTTTCATCCCTGCTATCGCAATCATCGTCTCCCTCGTTGGAACATTCGCTTTCCTGATGGTAGCAGGATTCAGTCTCAATATGATTACTTTATTCGCCTTGGTGCTCGTCATCGGTACTGTCGTTGACAACGCCATCGTTGTGGTTGAAGCGGTACAAGCCAAGTTCGACGCAGGATACACATCACCATATAAAGCTACCGTCGATGCTATGCAAGGTATCTCCAACGCTTTGATAGCTACTACATTCGTCTTCATGGCAGTGTTCATCCCTGTATGTTTCATGGGTGGAACAACAGGTACGTTCTACACACAATTCGGTCTTACCATGGCTGTCGCTGTAGGTATATCTCTCATCAACTCGATTACATTAAGTCCGGCATTATGCGCATTATTGATGCAGCCTTACGTCATCAGAGAAGACGGCAGCATGTCATTCTCAACACGTTTCCACGTCGCCTTCGACGCTGGTTTCCAAGGACTGATTAACAAATACAAGAGAGGCGTTCTCTTCATGTTCAAGAACAAATGGCTGTCGGCATTACTCGTCGTCATCGCTCTCGGCGGACTTTTCTACATGCTTGAACACACCAAGACAGGTCTCGTTCCAAAAGAAGACATGGGTTCAATAAACATCGACGTACAGACACCTCCTGGAACCAACTTAGGAGAGACAGTACGCGTCATGGAACTCATTGCTGCTCGTTTAGACGAGATACCTCAGATAGAGTCATATTCTTATACAACGGGCTACGGTATGATGAGTGGCGTCGGTCCTTCATGTGGTGGATTCACCATACGTCTCACACCTTGGGATAAACGTACAGAAATAGAAGACAACATCGACTTCGTGATGGAAGATATTTATGCCAAGACAGCCGACATCACATCGGCAAAGATTATCGTCTTCACCCGTGGTATGATTCCAGGCTACGGAGCAAGTAGCGGCTTCGAGGTTCACATCCAAGACCAGAAAGGTGGAAGTCTCGAAGACTTGCAGAAAGTGACTAACGACATCATCAACGCTCTTAATGAAAGACCAGAGGTTGGCAGAGCATCAACATCATTCGACACCAAATATCCTCAATATCTTTTGGAAGTAGACGCTGCAAGATGCAAGCGTAATGGTGTCTCACCAGGTGAAGTCCTCAACGTGATGGCAGGTTATATCGGCGGCAGCTACGCCTCAAACATGAACCGTTTCTCAAAACTCTATCGCGTCATGATTCAGGCTTCTGCAGAACACCGCCTCGACACCGAGTCGCTCAACAATATGTTCGTACGCAACAAAGAAGGCGAGATGTCGCCAATCGGACAATACGTCACATTAACCCGCGTCTATGGTCCACAAGCCATCTCACGCTTCAACCTCTTCTCATCAATACAAATCAACGGACAAGCTGCAAACGGTTACTCTTCAGGTGAAGCCATCCAAGCAGTGAGAGAAGTAGCAGCTGAGTTATTACCTGCTGGCTACGGCTATGAATTCGGCGGCATGTCGAGAGAAGAAGCAGACTCCAGCAACTCAACAGCGATGATATTCGTGATATGCATCGTGTTCATCTACCTTATACTTTGTGCCTTATACGAAAGCATCCTCATCCCTATCGTCGTCATCTTGTCGATACCATTCGGCCTCGCTGGTAGTTTCTTGTTCGCCAATATGTTCGGATTGGAAAATAACATCTACCTTCAAATCGGTCTCCTCATGCTGATTGGTCTGTTGGCGAAGACTGCCATCTTGATTACAGAATACGCATCGGCAAGAAGAGCAGAGGGAATGTCGATTGCAATGGCTGCGATGTCAGCTGCAAAGGCTAGGTTGAGAGCTATCTTGATGACATCACTCACTATGATTTTCGGTATGTTGCCTTTGATGTTCGCCACTGGCGTAGGTGCAAACGGCAACATCTCCATCGGTGTGGGAACTGTAGGCGGCATGCTCATCGGAACGATAGCACTGCTGTTCATAGTACCAGTATTGTTTATCATTTTTAGAAATATTGAAGAAAAAGTAATGCCTAAAAGAGACAAAGAAATATGAAAAAGATATTAATTCCTATAATAGTATTATTAGTCACGATGAACAGCTGCGCTCTGTATAAAAAACCAGAGC
>JAZRNQ010000071.1:0-12285 GCA_045648285.1 Bacteroidales bacterium
TCCGTACGGCGTTGCCATGACGTTATATCTGTTGGAGCCTTTCAGGCTATCCTGTCTCGTATAAAAAAGAGACGCTACATATTAGTAACGTCTCATAACTTATAGACTTGTTGACTTGTGGTCTTGTAGTCTTTCCTTCTCCGTATGGCGTTGCCATGACGTTATATCTGTTAGAGCCTTTCAGGCTGTCCCGTCTCGTATAAAAAAAGAGACGCTACATATTAGTAACGTCTCATGACTTATAGACTTGTTGACTTGTGGTCTTGTGGTCTTTCCTTATCCGTACGGCGTTGCCATGACGTTATATCTGTTGGAGCCTTTCAGGCTATCCTGTCTCGTATAAAAAAGAGACGCTACATATTAGTAACGTCTCATAACTTATAGACTTGTTGACTTGTTGACTTGTGGTCTTGTAGTCTTGTAGTCTTATTTCTTGATATTAGGTAATTCCAAACCGTAGCCTTTTTTCTTGTCTTCGCGTTTGAGCCATAATCCGAAGAATAAAGCGAGAACGCCGAATGAAGAGAAGATAATCATTGGCATTGTGTAGCCGCCTGTTGCGTCGAGAACTTTACCAATGATAACAGGAACGAGGAGGAGTCCCCAGTTTTGAATCCAGAAGATTACGCAGTATGCTGAGCCAAGGATGCGTTCGTCGATAATCTTTGGTACTGATGGCCATAAAGCTGCTGGTACCAATGAGAATGAAACGCCGAGGATGGCGATGATAGCGATAGCTAATCCTTTAGATGGGAATGCAGGGAGTAAGAATGCGAAGCTGAGGTGACAAGCAATCATGATGATAGAACCAATCATGAGCATTGATGCAGCTTTACCTTTATTATCGATGAAACCACCGAGGAAAGGAGTGAGAATCATAGCGAGGATTGGGAAGCAGCTGAAGAGCTGTGCACCGTTTTCAATACCTAAAGTTTGGTTGAGGAAGTCAGGAGCATAACGTTGGAATGGGAAGATAGCTGAGTAATATAATACGCATAAGAGTGCTACCAACCAGAACATCTTGCTTGTGAAGATTTTTCCTAAGTCGCTGAACTTGAATTCTTCTTCTGAGCTTTCTTCTGTTACTTCGCCAGCTGCTGTGAGTTCTTTGTCTAACTTACAATCCATGAATACGAATACAGTGTAGAATATAAGACCGATGCAGAGTAATGCTGCGCCGAAAGCTACAGGAGCTGAGATTACGTTGTTGAATTTTTCATATACGAATGGTGATAACCACATTGCTGCGAAAACACCAAGACGTGCGATTGACATTTCCAATCCCATTGCCATAGCCATTTCTTTGCCTTTGAACCATTTAGCGATAGCTTTTGATACTGTTGTACCAGCCATTTCGCAGCCGCAACCGAAAATCATGAAGCCGAAGCAAGCGAGTTTTGCTGTTGCAGGAAGAGCAACCCACCATGAGTTGAGCCATGCTTCAAAGCCGCTGCCGATGAAAAGGTCGCTGACAGCATAGAATTTTATGCCTGCACCGATAACCATAAGTGATGCTGACAAAAGACCAGTGAAACGGATGCCCATCTTGTCGAGGATGATGCCAGCGAAGATGAGGAAGAGACAGAATACGTTAAGGAAGTATTCTGATGCTGCATAAGTACCGAATGTGGTGCTGTCCCAGTTGAGTGATGTTTCTAAGGCGTTCTTCAATGGTGAGAGGAAGTCTACAAACATGTAAGCGAAGAACATCATCATTGCGATGAGAAGTAACGCTGACCAACGAGCAAAAGCAGAGTCGCGTAATGTTTGAAGTTTTTCTGTCATAATGATATTATTTTAAATTTTGAATTCAATTTAACTGTAGAGACGCATCAATGTGAACTTGTTGCATTTACATTGGTACGTCTCTACAATTTTAAACTTTCAATTTTCAGTTTTCAGTTTTCAATTTTCAATTTATTTAGCTGGAAGTTGAACTACTTCTTTCAAATTACCATTGAGGATTTGTTTTGCGAAATCAGCGACTGATTCAACAGTAACAGCTTTGACGATGTTTTCGTATTCTGTTACATAGTCGATGCCTTCTCTTTCTAATGAGCTGATAACGCTTGTCCAGAAGCTATTTTCTTGGAGTTGTTCAACTCTCTTCTTGAGTTTGTTTTCGATGACTTTAGAGAGGTTTTCTTGGCTTGGACCGTTTTCTGCCATGTCTTTGAGACCTGCTTTAGCGATGTCCATCAATGTTGCATAAACTTCGTCGTTAGTGTCGAAAGCGATGTAGAACATGAATTCTTCTGTAGGTCTGTTGTTTACTTGACCCATAACGCCGACGCCGTATGTACCGCCTTGTTCTTCACGGATTGATTTTGTGTAAACGATATCGAGAACATCTGAAAGGATACCCATATAAATGTTATTATAGAGGTTGTATTCCATATCGCCAGTGTAGATCATATAGACAGAAGTCTTAGGGTCTTGCATTTCTTTTCTGTAGTGTGCTGCATAGTCACCGTTAGCTACTTCAAGACCGACGTTGCTCCAGTTTTCTTTACGTTTGTTTTTCTTCAAAGAACCTAAGTATTGTTCAACGAGTGGTTTGAATGTTTCAACGTCGATGTTACCAACGAATGTGAATACGAAGTTGTTAGGGTCTGCGAAACGGTCTTTGTACATTTCCATTGCCTTAGCGTAGTCTACTTTGTCGAAGTCTTCAACTTTCATTCTCAAACGTAATGGGTGGTCGTTGTATAATACCTTTGTCAATGTGTCTGAGAATGTGAGGTTAGGATTTAACTCCATGTTTTTCAACATAGCTTTTGTACGTTGCATTGTTGATTGGAATGCTTCTTCGTCAGCGCGTGGAGCTGTGAAGTATAAGTATGTGAGTTGTAACATTGTTTCCAAGTCTTTAGGTGAACATGAACCGCTCATACCTTCTGAGTATGTGTAGATGCTTGGATAAACGCTAGCTTTCTTACCTGCGAGGACTTTTGGAAGGTCGATTGCGCTGAAGTTGCCAACGCCACCTAATGTTACGATGTCATTCAAGTTTTGGAGTGTGTATGGGTCGTCTTGTGGAAGAGCTGACAAACCGCCTTCGCTGTATGCACTCATTCTGATTTCGTCGTCTTTGAAAGTTGTTTGTTTGAAGATGACTTTCATGCCGTTGCTGAGAATCCATTCTGTTGTGCCGAATTTTTCGTTGTATGTTTCGCTCTTTACTTTACCAGCTTTAGGAAGCTTAGCAATCATAGGACCTTCGAAAACTTCTTCTTCGTAAGCTTCAACTTCCATAGCGAAAGCTTTGTTGTACATTGCTAACAATTCTTCTTCAGTTGGAAGTGTTTCGCCTTCTTTTTGAGGAGCTGTCAATGTGATGACGAGGTTGTCTTCTCTTACGAGTTGAGCTGCAAACTGATTTATAGCTTCTAATGGAAGGTTAGGGATAACTTGTTGATATAATTGATATTCTGTTTCAATGTCCATCATTGGTTCATTGTGTAAGAAATGTTCTAAGCAAGCGTCAACGTGTTTTTCGTTTTCTGTGTTGTTTCTTTCGTTATATGCGCTTTCAACTCTCTTCATGAAGTCAGCCTTAGCTCTTTCGTATTCTGAAGCTGTGAAACCGTATTGAGCCATACGTTTGTTTTCTGTGACCAAAGCTGTGACTGCTTCTTCGATGCTAGCGATGTCTTTTGGTGCTGCGTAGCTTGTCCAAGCAGCTTTTGTTGGAGCTAAATAATAATCGCCGAAGTAGCTGTAACCACCAACGAATGGAGGATTAGGTTTTTGTGTGAGTTCTTGCAATCTGTTGATTTGCATTTGTGAAATCAAATTGAGAACATATTGTGACATCCAATAGTCTGGAGATTGTTTGTATTCGTCAGGAGTTACATCGTGTTTGTAGAATATTTGTAAGCTTGTTGATGTCAATTCAGGGTCAGAAGCGATAGCTACGATTGGTTCAGCGTTGTCTTCAATCAAGAATTGTGTTCTTTCTGCTGGGTCTACTGGAGCTGGGATGTCAGCGAACATTTCTTTGATGCGAGCTTCGATAGCGTCGACGTCGATGTCACCAACGATAATCAAACCTTGGAGGTCTGGACGATACCATTTGTTGTAGTAGTCGCGGAGTTCTTGGTATGTGAAGTTAGCGATAACTTCTCTTGTTCCGATAGGAAGACGTGCGCCGTAAGGGCTGTTAGGATACATTCTTGGGAATAATGTTTCTTGAGCGCGTCTGTTAGCACCGCCTGTTGTACGTTCTTCTTCAAGGATGACGCCACGTTCGTTGTCGATTTCTGCTTCTTCAAGAGCGATGAAGCTTGACCAGTCGTGGAGGATGAGGAGACATGTGTCAACTAAACCTGGGAGGTCTGTCTGTACGTTTGTCACCATGTAAACTGTTTCGTCGATAGCTGTGTAAGCGTTGAGGTTTTCGCCGAATTTAACGCCTCTGCTTTGGAGGTAGTTTCTCAATGTCATTCCTGGAAGATTTGTTGTTCCGTTGAATGCCATGTGTTCGAGGAAGTGAGCGAGACCACGTTGGTTTTCTTCTTCTAATACTGAACCAACTTTCTGTGCGATGTAGAAGTCAGCTCTGTTGTCTGGTTTTTCATTGTGACGGATGTAATAAGTCATTCCGTTTTCCAACTTTCCATATCTTACGTTTGGATCCATTGGAAGCTGTTGTGCAAAGCCATTGAGGCTGAATAACACAACCATCAATAATGATAATAAATGCTTTTTCATAAGTTGTTATTTAAGTTGATTTTTAAATTTTAATATAAATGTACTACATATTTCTCTACGAAGAATGGTTCTGCATACCATTTGGTGATAGATGTTGTTTTACGTTTCCAGTTCTTTGGAACCTCACGTAGCTCTTGTTCTATGTCGCCGCCTTTCAGATATAAAATGCCGCCAGCTTCGATGTCGTTGTGGATGCGTAATTTGTTACCCACCCAACCTGCAATCTCAGGCAAGCGTGTCACACCACGGCTGGTGATGACATCGAATTTGTCTTTTACGTTCTCAACACGTTCTTGAATAGCTCTCACGTTTGTAAGTCCTAATGACTCTGCAACAGCTTGAACGACTTTGATTTTCTTGCCGATGCTGTCGACTAACAAGAAGTCTGTCTGAGGAAACATTATCGCTAATGGGATGCCAGGGAAACCGCCGCCAGTACCGACGTCCATGACTTTCATGCCTGGCAATAAGGTGAAGTATTTGGCTATGGCTAATGAATGCAAGACATGATGTTCATAGAAACTGTCCATGTCTTTGCGTGAAATGACGTTAATCTTACTATTCCAATCTTCGTATAAAGGTTGTAAAGATTGAAACTGCAATAGCTGATTTTCAGTTATTTCTGGAAAGTATTTCTTTACAATTGTATAATCCATACATATATATATTAATCGAGCAAAGATAAGAAAAAATGATTAAGTATACTATAAAATAATTTCTAAAAATGACTACTTAAAACGTGCTGATAAAAATAAAAGTATGTGCGAATTTGTTATTTTTGTATTTTTACGGAAAAATTATGAGAATTAAGCTTTGGGCATATCTTAATCTATTCCTAGCCATTTTTTTATGGCATGATGAAGCTTATTCTCAAGCCAAGTCGCAGGATGTACTGAATTATATTGAGCAGTATAAGGACATTGCGATGAGGGAGATGCAGGAGTATAAGATTCCTGCTTCGATAACATTAGCTCAGGGTTTGCTGGAATCGGGTAACGGCAAAAGCGAGCTGTCTAGAAAATCCAACAATCACTTCGGAATAAAATGCCATAAGGACTGGACCGGCAAACGTACTTATCACGATGATGACGAGAAAGGTGAATGCTTCCGTGTTTATGATGACCCGGAACAATCTTATCGAGATCATTCGAAGTTTTTGGCAGAGAGACAGCGTTATGCCTTTCTTTTCGATTTGAAAATAACCGATTACAAAGGCTGGGCAAAAGGTCTCAAACAAGCAGGCTACGCTACGTTGCCTGTCTATGCTAATATCTTAATTAAACTTATTGAAGACTATAACCTCACTCAATATGATGAGATGGTGGTGAAAGGGAGGTTTAAGTACAAGAAAGACAATAAGACAACAAGACAACAGGACAACAAGTATAAGGCTAAAGACAAAGGGCAGAAGGCTAAGGTTGATAATGACATTGTTTATACTCCTTTTAAGATTACCGAAGCTGAAGTTGTTGGTAAGACTCCTGACGGTCGTTATATTCGTGAGAATAACAAGGTTAAGTTTATATATGCAAAAGAGGGCGAGAGCGTGTATTATCTCGCAGATATGTTTTGTATCTATGATTATCAAATCATAAAATATAACGAGCTTGGCAAGCGCAGGACTCTCAAAGAAAACGAGATTGTTTATATTGAGCCTAAGAAAAACAAGGCTACTCGTAAATATGAGTACCACACCATACAAAAAGGAGAGACACTTTCTTTTGTCTCTCGCCTTTATGCAGTTAAACTCAAGTCATTATACCAAATGAATGACATGAATGAGAATACGATTCTTCATGTTGGAGATAATATCAGACTTAGATGATGGAGTTAGGAATTGAGGGATTTTTTTTAAGACAACAAGTCAACAAGACCACAAGACAACAAGTTTTTTAGTTAGGAGTTAGGAATTGTAGGGACGTGATTTATCGCATCCTAAAATTCTGCGTTTCTTCGCCATCAACCATTAGCCGTTAGCCATTAGCCATTAGCCGTTAGCCATTAGCCATTAGTCATTAGTCATTAGCCATTAGCCATTAGCCATTAGCCATTAGCCATTAGCCATTAGCCATTAGCCGTTAGCCATTAGCCGTTAGCCATTAGTCAAAGTTCAAAGTTCAGAACTCAAAAACTTCGCCGTGAATCCTTTCCCTTTTTTTACTATGCTTTCTGGTGTTCCTTCTCCTATGATGCTGCCTCCTTTGTCGCCGCCGTCAGGTCCTACGTCGATGATGTGGTCTGCCAGTTTTATGACATCTAAGTTATGTTCGATGATGAGTACGGTGTTTCCTTTGTCGACGAGTTTGTTCAGTACTTCCATCAAGACTTTTATGTCTTCAAAATGCAAACCTGTCGTTGGTTCATCCAAGATATAAAGTGTCTTTCCAGTGTCTTTCTTTGAAAGCTCAGCTGCTAGTTTCACACGTTGTGCTTCTCCTCCTGACAATGTCGTTGAGGCTTGTCCGAGTGTGAGATATCCTAGACCAACTTCTTCTAAAGTCTTTATCTTCTGTGTTATGCTTGGTATGTTTTCGAAGAATGTAAGAGCCTCGCTGATGGTGAGGTTCAATACGTCGTTGATGGATTTTCCTTTGTAACGTACTTCCAAAGTCTCTCTGTTGTAGCGTTTGCCTTGGCATGTCTCGCACAACACTTGGACATCGGGCAGGAAGTTCATCTCGATGACGCGTAGTCCTGCGCCGCAGCATGTCTCGCAACGTCCGCCTTTTACGTTGAAGGAGAAACGTCCTGCTTTGTAGCCTCTAATCTTCGACTCTGGCAGTTCGCCGTAGAGTTTTCTTATGTCGTCGAAGACTTTGGTATATGTAGCAGGATTTGACCTCGGCGTTCTTCCGATAGGTGCCTGGTCAATCTCGATGACTTTGTCGATATGTTCCAGTCCTTCGATAGAGTCGTATGGCAGCGGTTCTTTTACTGAACGGTAGAAATGCTTGCTGAGGATAGGGTAGAGTGTCTCGTTGATGAGGCTGGATTTTCCAGAGCCGGAGACGCCTGTCACGCATATCATAACGCCGAGAGGTAGCTTCAAAGTCACGTCTTTTAAGTTGTGTCCTCTCGCACCTTTTAATATAATGTATTCATCTTTACGAGGCTTGCGTCTTGTCTTAGGAACTTCTATTTCTCTTTTACCATTAAGATAATCGCAGGTGAGGCTCTTGCCTTTCTTGACTTCTTTCGGTGTTCCTGCAAAAGTAATCTCGCCTCCGTGCTTGCCTGCGGCAGGACCGATGTCGACGATGTAGTCGGCTGCCATCATAGTGTCTTTGTCGTGTTCCACGACGATGATGGAGTTGCCTATGTCACGCAGTTCTTTCAACGACTCTATCAATCGTTGGTTGTCGCGTTGGTGCAAGCCGATGCTTGGCTCGTCTAGGATATAAAGTATTCCAGTGAGCAATGATCCTATCTGTGTCGCAAGACGGATACGTTGTGCCTCGCCACCTGACAGTGTTTTCGAAGGACGGTTCAGGTTGAGATAGTCGATGCCGACATTTAACAAGAAGTCGATGCGTTTCTTTATTTCGGCTAAGACATCTGTAGCTATTTCTTTTTGTTTTTTGTTGAGATGTTTTGGTAGCTCCTCTATCCATTGGGCGAGGTTTACTATATT
Organism: Bacteroidales bacterium; assembly: GCA_045648285.1. Lineage (GTDB taxonomy): Bacteria > Bacteroidota > Bacteroidia > Bacteroidales > F082 > Limimorpha. The sequence goes on from JAZRNQ010000071.1 coordinate 8,345, forward strand.
CATCTCTGCCAGCTCGGAGATGTTCTTGTCGTTTATCTTGAAATATAATGCTTCTTTCTTAAGACGTGCTCCATGACATTCAGGACATTGTGTTTCGTTCATGAAACTCGCAGCCCAGCGTTTTATTGCCGGAGTGGCGTTCTCGTCGTCTTGTTCTATGATGAAGTTGATGATGCCATCGAATGTGGCAGTGAATGTCGACATTGTTCCGTAGACTTCTTTCGTCACGGTGAAGCCGTCACTGCTACCATATAATATTGCATTAAGTGCTTCTTCCGATAAGTCTTTCAGTGGGGTGTCGAGGGTGAATCCGTAATGCAATCCTAATGTCTCCAGCTGGTTGAATATCCATGAGTTCTTGTATTCTCCGATAGGAGTGATGCCGCCTTTCTTGATGCTTTTCTCCATGTCGGGGATAATCTTGTTCATGTCGATGACGGTGACTTCACCGAGTCCGTTGCATTTCGGACAGGCTCCGTATGGAGAGTTGAAAGAGAAGGTGTTAGGTTCTGGGTCTTGATAAGAAAGACCTGTCGTAGGACACATGAGCAGACGGCTGAAATAACGGACGTCGCTCTGACCTTCTTCCAAAATGAAGAGGAGTCCTTTACCATGTTTGAAGGCTAGCTCGATAGCTTTGGCTATTCTGTTTTTGTCGTCGCCGACGAGAAGTCTGTCGATGACGATTTCAATGTCATGGACTTTGTAACGGTCTACTTGCATCCCGTAGTTCAGCTCTTTTATCTCGCCGTCGATACGAACTCGCAGAAAACCTTGTTGTCTTATGTTTTCAAAAAGCTCGCGGTAATGACCTTTGCGGCCTCTGACTACAGGAGCTAAGATATTTATTTTCTTGTTTTTGTAAATCTTCGTAATGGTGTCGCAGATTTGTTCTTCTGAGTAACGCACCATTTTTTCTCCAGTGTTATATGAGAATGGCTCTGCTGCTCTTGCGTACAGAAGTCGGAGGTAGTCATAAATTTCTGTTATCGTTCCGACAGTGGAACGAGGGTTTTTGTTGACGGATTTCTGTTCTATAGATATGACAGGACTTAACCCCTTGATGTCGTCTACTTGAGGGCGTTCCATATTGCCGATGAACTGACGTGCGTATGACGACAATGACTCCATATAACGACGCTGACCTTCGGCATAGATGGTTTGAAATGCCAATGACGATTTGCCGCTGCCGCTGAGTCCTGTTATCACGACGAGTTTGTCGCGAGGTATCTTTAGGCTTACGTCTTTGAGATTATTTTCTTTAGCTCCGTAAATCTCCAAGAATTCTTCCTCTGATATATTATTTCTTTCGATGTCTTTCATTCTTAAAATTCCTCGTTAACCAAGCTGTCGTTTTCAATAAATTCTTCGTTTCCAATCAAGTTCATGATATGTCCGTGTGTCATGTTGAAAGGTTTCTTTGGAATTTTTATCTCGTAGATTTTACCTTTCTTCACTGTCAATTTATTGCTTCTTAACCAAGGGTTAAACACTTTTAACAATTTATATGTGATGTCGTGTTCCTTTGCAAATTCTGCTAGGTTGTCAATGCTTTCGTTGACAATCACAGTCTTATATTTGTATGGCTGATATGCTAAGTTGTTACTTACATAGATGCCGTATTTTTCTGGGTTTTCAAAGATAGTTTTTATTGCTAAGATACGGAAAACGTAACGTTCTGTCTCTTCTGCCATTAGCAAATCATAATAAGATGTTACGCCTTGTTCTTTCATGAATTTTGAAACTCTGGATGAACCAGCGTTATATGCAGCTGCTACTAATGTCCAGCTGCCGAATCTCTCGTATGCTTTGAGGAAGTATTTACATGCGGCTTCTGTCTCAAGTTCAACGTTATAGCGCATGTCGATTTCCTTGTTGATTTCCAATCCGTATTCTTGTGCTGTGGCTTTCATGAACTGCCAGAAACCAGCAGCTCCAGCGGGTGAGACGACATTGCTTAAATTACTTTCTATCATGCAGAGATATTTGAAGTCTTCTGGAATGCCGTATTTTTGTAAGATTGGCTCAATGACTGGAAACCAGCGTTTTGAGCGTTTTAACAACACCATGGTGTTGCTGTGGAAATATGTGTTTGACAAAAGCTCTCTTTCGTAGCGTTCTCTGATGTTGAACATTTCAAGCGGCACTCTTTCATCAGCGAAATAAATGTCATCGCAAAACTCAATGTCGTGACTTTGAATCACGATTTGTTCTAAGGAAACAGGACGTTTGTTGGCTGTTCTTATTGCGATGATGCTCATTACTAACGTGATGATAATCATTGCTACGAGAGAAGCCACTGCTATTAAAAGAAGAGTCTTTGTGTTTTTCATGTTTTAATTACAGTATGCTTATTTATCTAAAAGGTGTTTCGAAATTTTTGAATAAAGGAGAAATTTTATCTTTTTCGGATAAAATTGGATTTTCAATATTCCAGTTGATATTGATGTCAGGGTCGTTCCACAAGATGCTTCCTTCTGATTCCTTATTATATATATTGGTGCATTTGTAGTTGAAAATAGTGTTGTCTTCCAAGGCTACGAAACCATGAGCGAAGCCTTCTGGAATCCAGAATTGAAGCTTATTCTCTTCTGTTAAGACAACTGATTCCCACTTGCCGTAAGTAGGCGAGTCTTTGCGCAAGTCGACGGCGACATCCATGACGGAGCCTTTTATCACTCTGACGAGTTTGCCTTGTGCGTAAGGTGGCTTCTGGAAATGCAATCCACGCAATACGCCTTTTGCTGATTTTGACTCGTTATCTTGAACGAAGTTCATGTCGAGACCTTCTTTTGCAAAACGCGTCTTGTTGTAAGACTCATAAAAATAACCTCTCTCGTCTTTGAAGACATCAGGTTTTATTATCAATAAACCTTCTATTGAAGTTTTAATTATCTCCATGATTTTTGGCTTTGAGCTTTGAGCTTTGAGCTTCGAGCCTTGAGTCTCTGCCCATTGCCCGTAGCTCACAGCTCATCGCAAAATGATTTATGTCTTGAGACGCATCAATGTGTATAATGTTATAGGAAACATTGACACGTCTCTCCATCGATTTTCATTATAAATTATGCATTATGCATTATGAATTATGAATTGAATCATAGGTGTACCACTTCGTCGTGTGCAGCAGCTGCTGCTTCCATCATAGCTTCCGACATTGTTGGGTGAGGGAAGATGGTGTTGATGATGTCGCGGCCTTTAGCTCCGAGTTCACGTCCGAGGACTGCAGTAGCGACCATTTCAGTTACGTTGTCACCTACCATGTGGCAGCCGAGCCATTCGTCGTTAGCAGCGTTGAAGACGACTTTGATGAATCCGTCTCTGTTGCCTGATGCTGTTGCCTTGCCTGATGCTGTGAATGGGAACTTGCCGACCTTTACTTCATAACCAGCAGCGATAGCTTTTGCTTCGGTGAGACCGACAGAAGCAACCTCTGGAGTGATGTATGTACAGCCAGGGATGTTATTGTAATTCAATTTTTCTGGTTCTAAGCCGCAGAGTTTTTCAACGCAGATGATAGCTTCGTGTGATGCCTTGTGTGCCAATGCTGGTCCGTGGACGATGTCACCGATAGCGTAAACGCCTTCAACGTTTGTTTTATAATAGTCGTCAACGATGACTTTGCCTCTTTCTGTTGCGATGCCGAGTTCTTCAAGACCGAGGTTCTCGATGTTGGTCTGTACGCCGACAGCTGAGAGAACGATGTCTGCTTCAACGACTTTAGGTCCTTTTTTAGTTTCGATTGTACAAACGCATTTCTCGCCTGTTGTGTCGACATTTGTCACTGATGACTCTGTCATGACAGTCATCTTCAATTTCTTGAAGCAGCGTTCTACTTGTTTTGAAACTTCTTCATCTTCAACAGGAAGGATGTTTGGCATGAATTCTACTAATGTGACTTTCACGCCCATTGATGTGAAGAAGAATGCGAATTCTGAACC
>JAZRNQ010000072.1:0-4965 GCA_045648285.1 Bacteroidales bacterium
AATAGCAGTCGATACTAAAAAGAAAAAATACTGCCGCTTCAAAAAGAACCGCATCAAATATATCGACTATAAAGATGCTGACTTCCTTTTGAGATTCGTGAACGAACAAGGTAAAATTTTACCACGCCGTATCACCGGTACTTCAACAAAATATCAAAGAAAAGTTGCTCAAGCTATCAAGAGAGCACGTCATCTTGCATTGATGCCTTACGTAGCTGACTTATTGAAATAATAGGAGGACAAGACATGGAAATTATTCTTAAACAAGATGTAAAAAATTTGGGATATAAAAACGATATCGTATCAGTAAAACCTGGTTACGCTCGTAATTTCTTAATTCCACAAGGTATGGCTATCTTAGCCACTCCATCAGCACGTAAAGTTTTGGCTGAAGAAATTCGCCAACAAGCTTTTAAACAAGAAAGAATTAAAAAAGAAGCTACAGAATTAGCACAAGTTTTAGAAGGTTTATCATTACGTATTCCTGCTAAAGCTGCTGAAACTGGCAAAATCTATGGTTCAGTGAATAACGTTCAAATAGCTAACGCTATTAAAGAAGCTAAAGACTTAACAGTAGATCGCAAACAGATTATAATCAAAGAAGACAGCATTAAAGAAGTTGGTACTTACAAAGCTGTTATCAGATTACACAAAGAAGTATCTGTTGAAATCTCTTTCGAAGTTTTCGCTGAATAATCCTAAACTGAAGATTTTTCATATTAAGGTTTTTTGTATTTATAGCCGAAGAAATCAATTCTTCGGCTTTTTTTAAAAATTATAAAAACATCAGCACAACTTTTATTGACTTATTGTCTCATTGACTTATAGACTCTAAAAATGACAAAAAACGACATAAAATTCATTCAATCTCTCAAACAGACAAAATTCCGCAAGGAAAACAAAATGTTTGTCGTGGAAGGAAACAAACTCGTCAGCGAACTCCTAACCTCTGACTTTAATGTTGAAAACATTTTAGTCACAGAGACTTGGCTGGAGAAATTCCCTGAAATGGCTGCAAGTCTAAAGTCATACGAGATAGTCAATGCAAAACAAATGGAACAGATGAGCAGCATGGTGACGCCTCCTGGTATCATTGCAACAGCTCACACTCCTTCTTATAACATAAATCCTAAAGATGCCGAAAACGAATTCATCCTCGCTCTCGACGGTATCAACGATCCAGGTAACCTCGGCACTATGATAAGAACAGCCGACTGGTTCGGAATCAACAAAATAGTCTGTAGCAACGACTGCGCAGACGCTTGGCAAGCCAAGACAATACAATCTACAATGGGTTCCATTTTCAGGATACAGATAATGGAGACGGATTTAAAAGATTTCCTTTTAAAATCTCAGCAACTCAGTAACTCAGCAACTCCAATCTACGGTGCCTTGATGGAAGGTGAAAACATCTTCACAAAGAAGATTGAAAAGAAAAACGGCGTCATCATCATTGGCAGCGAGTCACATGGAATAAGAAAAGAAGTTCTTCCACTCGTCACCTCCACTATTCACATTCCAAGAGGAAAAGGAAGCCAAACTGAATCACTGAACGCTTCTGTTGCAGCCGCGATAATCATTTCGACAATTTATAATTCCTAACTCATAATTAAAATCTATCGTAGACGCAATATTAAAATGCGTCTTTTTTTTATATTTTTCAAATCAATCTATTTTATAATTAAAATATTTTCTACCTTTGCAAAGTTCTCACGCCGTAACCTTAAACGGTAGCAGGGTGGGAATAAATAACATAATGGAAATAGCGTTTACTTGACGCTTTTGTTTTGACGTTCTGAAATCGTAGGAAAATTTCAAATTATTTGTCAAAAACAAAGCAACAGTGAATGCTTCATGGGTATGTTTTATTGGCTATATCGTATCTAATACGGTATGGTTCGGTATATGCGTATCGGCGTGAGGCTTCATGTTGCTCGTTTCGACAAATAGGGCAATTCCTACAGCCTCAGAACGTGGAGCGAGTGACAAGTGCATGGCTTCACGCTTTTTTTATTATGGCATTGTTCAATTGTGTAATTTAAGTCCTCTGCAGAAGCCACAAGAGTTATTTCTAAAAATGAAGGGAAATATCCTAAACATCTCTAATGTAGATAATGTAATTAGAGTTATGAAAAAAGAGTTCGATACTCACGAATTAATAATAGTTTTCATTTTGTCAAATACATTAAGCTATCTAAGTTTATTAAGACAATATGGAAGTGTTGAAACAGCAAACCAACAGATTGGCAGATTATTAATTGATAAAGCCAGCGAACTTGGTATTACTAAAATAGGAGAAACACAAAGCGAGAATATTTTTGGTAACATTAATACTTGTGCATTATGGAAAAGAAATTGATTATACTTATTACATTATCATTAATGTTTGCTTGTAATAACAATAATATTATTAGTGAAGAATATAACAATTATAACTACAAGCGATATGGATTAAATTGTCCTGTAAAATCAATAGATGTCAGGACTTATGAAGCAACGAGCAAGTTTGGTGAAATTGTAAAAAAAAGTTTGGGAAATATCTACTTTAACTATGAATATGGCAATTATTCTGCCATATTTAATTCAAAAGGGAATATAGAATCATTCAAATCATACGATCATAAAGGCAATATCAAGGAAGAAACAAAATATACATACGATGACAATGGCAGACTTATAGAATGTATGATTTATTTTGATGAATTATTTTATAGAAAATGTATTTATGAATATGATAGTAAATTTGTTGTTAAATCTACTGAAACACTATTCAGTAAAAATGAACCAATAGGAGCTAGTAATATTATTACATATAAAAACAATGGCAAACAAATAATAGAAGAAAATGGATACGTTGGGGATACAACAATTTATGACAGAACTTATAATAAAGAAATCATTTGGAAGAATGACAAAGAATCAGAATATATTATTAATGATCTTGTTAGTTTTTATGTAATTAAAGGACGAGAAATTCGTAATGATGACAATCTCATTACAGAGAAAAATGAAGAAGAGATTGCTTTGCGGAATATTAAAATAAATTTATATGTAGAATATAATAATAAAAATCTTCCTATTTATATTAAAAATTGTAATATAAATTCTATTTTAGAATGCAAAGAACCTTCATTTCCTGAATCATTTCCTGAATATGATAACATTTATTACATCGAATACGAATATGACAAAAAAGGGAATTGGATAAAACAGATTGTATATGAAGGTGAAAACAAAAGACCTTATACAATTTCAGAAAGAGTCATTAATTATTAAAACAAACAATATATCCCCAAAAAGGTTCTTTGACATTTCAAAGAACCTTTTTGCGTAATTTTTACACATTTTTCTTGATAATTAAAAATTTCTTCTTATCTTTGCGCAAAATTAACGCAATAACAAATATGAAAGAGACCTTATCAGAAAAAGTTCAAAAGCCAACAGCCAATGGCCAAGGTTCTGAGTTAAAATATTGTTACAAATATCCTCATCCCGCAGTCACTGCCGACTGTGTCATTTTCGGTTTTGATGGAATAAACATCAAGGTATTATTGATTCAACGCGGCATTGACCCTTACAAAGGTAAATGGGCGTTTCCTGGCGGTTTCATGAATATGGACGAGACTGCAGAACAATGCGCTCGCCGTGAATTGGAAGAAGAGACTGGTTTGAAAGACGTCACCGTCGAACAATTCTATACATTTTCAGATGTTAAAAGAGACCCAAGAGAAAGAGTCATTACCGTTGCGCATTACGCTTTGGTTAGATTATCAGAAGTGAAAGGCGGCGACGACGCTGAAAAAGCTCAATGGTTTTCATTAGACGAAATTCCTTCATTGGCTTTCGACCACGAACTTATATTCCGTAAGGCATTGAAAGTATTGAAGGAAAGAATATGTTTCGAACCAATCGGATTTGAGTTATTGCCGGAAGTATTTAAGATGTCAGAATTGCAAAATTTATACGAAGCAATTTTAGAAGTCAAATTCGACAGACGTAATTTCTACAATAAAATCACAAAATTAGGCATACTTTCAGAAGCTGAAGAACGCGCCAAAGACGCATCGCGACGTGTTCCGATAATGTATAGCTTCAATGCTGAGAAATACACAGAATTAAAAAGTAAAGGTTTCAGATTAGAATTTTAAAAATATAATAACATGAATACAAAAAAAAAATATCTGCTGACATTATCAACAATTTAAAACCAAACGAAATATTTGTCTTCGGTAGTAATATTGATGGCATGCACGGCGGTGGCGCAGCACGAGCAGCTTATAATAAATTCGGAGCAATTTGGGGACAAGGCGTAGGATTACAAGGTCAAAGTTATGGCATCCCAACAATGCATGGTGGCGTAGATGTCATTAAACCATACGTCAACGAGTTTATAGACTTCGCTAAATCACATCCAGAATTAAAATTCTTGGTAACAAGAATCGGTTGTGGCATTGCAGGATTCAGAGATGAAGAAATAGCACCTCTTTTCAAAGACGCTATCGAAATTGAAAATATTTACTTGCCAAAAAGTATTTATAACATTTTATTAATGTGAACAGAAAAGCCTTCCTTTGAGCGTCCCGGCTAAGGCCGTCGGGCTTTCCGCTGTATCTTTCTCCGCTGCGCTGCGAAAGGATGCCGCTGCAATCCCTGACGCCTAGGAGGCTGCCGGTTCAGCATGCCTGCTCCTTGAACGCAGAAGGAAGTACGAAGGAACACGCGTGATACCTGTGATCCGTGGAGACAGAAGACCAAAGGCTAAAGGAAGAAAATGATCCGTACAGATCCGCGCGATATGAGGAGACAGAGAAAGGATTTGTATAAAAACAGAAAAGCCCCAGCTGTATGCTGAGGCTTCCGTTATGGGGTGGCGACGACCTACTTTCCCACAAATTGATGCAGTATCATCGGCGCTGCGGGGCTTAACTTCTCTGTTCGGAATGGGAAGAGGTGGACCTCCGCGCT
>JAZRNQ010000073.1:0-23268 GCA_045648285.1 Bacteroidales bacterium
GCTGTTAGGGATAACTACTGGTTCGTTACCTTCCATAACTGCAACACATGAGTTTGTTGTACCTAAGTCAATACCAATAATTTTTGACATAATTTGTTTCTCCTATTTTTATTTATGAATTTGTTTTTTCGTTTTTATTATTGCTGACATAATCTGACAGCGATGCGTTTTTGTCAATCATTATGCCAACGAATTTTAATATGTCAAAAAATAGAATTTTATGTCATAATTATTACTGTCACAAAATAAAAAAAGTCACTAAATCAGTGACTTTCACATTTATTTATATTATAACAAAACTGACATCAAGAAAAATATTGGTGACAAAACGACAGAAAGGAGCATTGGCTGTTGGCTGTTGGCTGTTGAACTTTGGTACAGACCGCCTACTCTACACTCTCAACCCTACACTCTCAACTCTACACTCAATTATAAACTTTCTCAAATCCCCACTCTGGATGTTCTCTAATCAAAGTGTTTACACTATGGTCATTTACTTCGAACTTTTTGCGACATACGGCACGTGAGGAAAATATTCCGACACCGTTTTCTATGTTAGTATATTCTGGAGTATCCATGATTGCGCTTCCCGAGTTTTGTATTAATATGTAATTGTATAACTCATCACCAGTGGAAGTTATCACAATTTCGAAGCAATCAACAAAACGGCGGGTATATGTCGATGTGTTATTTGCAATATTGGCATCAGCAGCAAGTCTTGAATAGAATGATGTAGGTGTGTAATTAGCAAACATATTCATTGTACTGCTGTTATACATCGACTCACCTGTCCCTGAACCGAAGAACCATTTCGTTGTGTGATATGTTGTATCGGTCTGTCCTGGATCTATTTGTTTGTAATGGAAATAACCTATCACTTCGTAATAAGCAGCCAGCTGGTTAAATGTATTGGAACGCCATTCTATTCTATTTGTGACAGGCGACTCAAAACTTATGTTATACATCGGCTTTCTTATAGTCATGCCACAAATGGTCTTAACTTTAGACTTCACGACTTCACCATCATTACGTGTTATCACCAACTGATACTCCTGATTTTCTAGCAACTTCTCTGTGGTATAATATAAAACCTGATTCACTCCGCTGTAGAACAATCCATCTGGATCGTAAGGCTTAAACACTGAAGTCGTGTCTAACATCACTGTTTTAACAATATTAGGACTTGAGGCAAATTTTCCGATAAGTTTAACGTCGAGTTTGTAATCGTAATTACTTGCTGAATAATCAGGTGCCAAATCGACGGCATTGCCAGTGAACGACTTTGTTATCTTTACGTAGTTAGTGTCTGCTTCTACGTCAAGGTAACCATAAACAGCAGTGACTTCTTCCCCATCAGTAAAAATATTGACAGTATTATCGCATGAATTCAAGATAATTACCGAAAGGATTATAGATATAGATAAAAGTAGTTTTCTCATTTTAAAAATAAGTTTTAAATATAGGCAAAGATACTATTTTTTTATATACTTTTGTTGCATCAAAACAAAAGAAATGTATTTATCACATAACGTATCTTTAGTAACGACTCACGTACTTCAAAACATGAAGAACAATGGTGAGAAAATTGCCATGTTGACAGCCTACGACTACTCAATGGCAAAGATTTTAGACGAATCAAATATTGACATCATATTAGTTGGCGACAGTGCTTCCAACGTGATGGCTGGTTACAAAACCACCTTGCCTATCACTTTGAACGAGATGATATACCACGCTTCATCAGTATGTCGTGCCGTGAAACGTTCTTTCGTCGTTGTCGACTTACCTTTCGGAACATACCAAGGTAACTCCAAAGAAGCTTTGAGTTCTGCCATACGTATCATGAAAGAATCTGGAGCTAACGCTGTCAAGATGGAAGGCGGACGCGAGATTCTCGAGTCAGTTGAACGTATCATCAGCGCCGGCATCCCTGTTATGGGACACCTCGGTCTCATGCCACAAAGCATCAACAAATTCGGCACATATATCGTCCGTGCTAAAGAAGACGAAGAAGCACAACGTCTTCGTGAAGACGCTCTCTTATTACAAGAGAAAGGATGCTTCAGCATCGTTTTGGAAAAAATCCCTGCATCTCTAGCAACAGAAGTCACACAGTCGTTGAGAATCCCTACTATCGGCATCGGAGCAGGTTCTGGCACCGACGGACAAGTTCTCGTCCTTCACGACATGCTCGGCATCAGCAACGACTTCTCCCCTCGTTTCTTGAGAAGATATAACAATCTCTACGACGGAATAAAAAACTCTGTCCAAGCTTATATCAATGATGTGAAAGACGTCAACTTCCCTAACGAAAACGAGCAATATTAATATGAGAAAACCAATAGAAGAACGTATATTGTTTGAAGACAATCATCTCCTTGTTGTCAACAAATTGCCTTCGGAGATAGTCCAAGGCGACAAGACTGGCGATGTTTGTCTTCTCGATGACGTGAAATCTTATATCAAAGAAGCTTACAACAAACCTGGCAACGTATTCGCGGGTTTGGTACATCGCATCGACAGACCTGTCAGCGGCGCCGTCATCTTTGCCAAGACCAGCAAGGCACTGAGCCGCATGACAGTAAAAGTAAAGGAACGCGAGTTCAGCAAGACATATCTCGCCATCGTGAAAAACAAGCCACCACACGAAGCTGGCGAGTTGTCCGATTATATGATTAAAAACGAGACACAAAACAAATCATATATCGTAAGTTCAAATACCAAAGGAGCTAAGCTGGCACAGTTAAGATACCGTGTCATCGGCAGTTCCGACTCTTATTATCTCCTTGAAGTAGAACTCATCACCGGCCGCCACCATCAAATCAGAGCGCAGCTGTCACACATGGGCTGCCCTATCAAAGGCGACCTCAAATACGGTTTCCCTCGTTCAAACCCAGACGCTTCTATCAGCCTCCACGCTTATAAAGTAAAGTTTGAACACCCAACATTGAAAACTCCTATCGAGATAAAAGCACCTAAACCAAACGGTATGCCGTGGGACGCTTTTGAAATTGAAAGTTGAAAGTTGAAAATTGAAAATTAAAAGTTAGGGACTTGAGGACTTTGAGGAACTTGAGTCCCTTTGCTTTCTTAAATTCCTTAAAATCCTAAACAAAAATCCATAATCTGTTGACAAAAATTCGTATCTTTGTAAGCTAAATATTTACATATGTACGCTTTATTCAAAAAAGAGATAAGTAACTTCTTAAATTCTCTCATAGGAATAATGGTGATTGTCATTTTCTTGCTAATCACAGGATTGTTCTTATGGGTCTTTCAAAGTGATTTCAACATCATGACTTTCGGCTATGCCAACTTGGACAGCCTCTTCATCCTTGCACCATGGGTGTTTTTATTTTTAGTTCCTGCAGTGACGATGCGTAGCTTCGCAGAAGAGAAACGTACTGGAACAATGGAGATGTTATTCACCAAGCCTTTATCCGACTGGCAGATTGTCCTGGGCAAATATCTCGCTGGCGTAGCCTTGGTGATTCTAGCTCTTATCCCAACATTGATTTATTTCTTCTCGGTCTATCGTCTGAGCCAACCTATTGGTAATGTCGACATCGGTGGAATCTGGGGTTCTTACATCGGACTTTTCTTCCTGAGTGCTACATTCGTATCGATAGGTCTGTTCTGCAGCTCTATAACCAACAACCAGATACTCGCATTCTTGTTATCCGTGTTCTTATGCGGATTCTTGTATATCGGCTTCGATATGATTTACTCCATGGCATTATTCGGAAAAGTAGATTTATTCATACAGCATCTCGGAATGTCGTCACATTACAGCTCATTGAGTCGTGGCGTAGTCGACACCCGCGACATTCTTTATTTCATCAGCGTGATTGTTTTATTCTTGTCATCGACAAAATTAGTGTTGTCGAGTCGTAAATGGTAAAAGGAGGAGAGATGAAAAACGAACGTAAAAATCTTAAAAAGAATCAGCTTATATCATTTGGCATCACTCTGATTGTCATCATCGCTGTTAACATCATCGCTTCTTTTGTCTACACACGTTTCGACTTGACAAGCGAGAAACGTTACACTCTTTCAGATACATCCAAAGAGATTTTAAAAAGCCTCGACGATTACGTCTATTTCAGAGTATATCTCGAAGGCGACTTCCCTGCAGGTTTCAAGAAGTTAAGAAAAGAGACAAAAGAGATGCTCGACGAGTTCAGAGCTTACAGCAAATTCGTCGACTATGAATTCATAAATCCATCAGAAAGCAACGACGCCGCTGAAAGAAACGAGACTTATAAGTTATTATACCAAAGCGGCCTCAATCCTACCGAGGTTGCTGTACAAACAAAGTCTGGCACTCAACAGCTTATCATCTGGCCTTGTGCTTTAGTCAGTTACCAAGAAAAAGAGAAACCTTTGGATTTGCTCGACACTCATATCGGTGAATCATCAAACCAAGTCTTGAACAACTCAGCTCAGAATCTTGAATATAAACTCATCAGTTCCATCAAAGAACTCATTCAGGAAAAGAGACCTAGCATCGCTTTCATTGAAGGTCATGGCGAGTTAAACGAAAACGAGGTTCATGACATCACCAGAAGTCTCCAAAAGAAATATAACGTAAAACGTATAAGCCTCGATGAACAGATAACTGCATTGAACAGCAGAACTGTTGCTCGTGACAGCAGCATCATGATTAGCTCTAATTATGATGCTATCGTAATCGCAAAACCAACCAAGCCATTCTCAGAAAAAGACAAGTTCATCATCGACCAATACCTCATGCACGGAGGTAAGATTTTATGGCTCATCGACCCTGTCTTCGCTACTATGGACAGCCTTCAGATGTCTGAGTCAACAATAGGCAACACCTTAAATGTCAAACTTGATGACATGTTCTTCAAATACGGAGTGCGACTTAACTCCAATCTCCTCCTCGACCTTAATAGTGCAAAAATAGCATTGAGAACAGGTCAGATGGGCGGACAGGCTCAGATAGAATATTTCAACTGGTATTATTTCCCTTTGCTCAACGCTGGATCCAACAACAGCATAGTGAAGAACATCAACCCTGTAAAAGCTGATTTCATCAGTTCTATAGAACCTGTGATATCAGACTCTGACGTTCAAAAGATACCATTGTTGAAGACATCTAACTACACCAATATCTCCAACGCTCCAGTTTATATCACACTTGGAATGTTACGTCAGAAACCTGACCAACGTATGTTCTCTCAGAAAAGCCAAAACGTAGCATATTTATTAAAAGGCGAGTTTGAATCGCTTTATGCTAACAGAATGACATCAGGCATCATGGACTCAAAAGAGATTGGTTTCAAAGCAAGCAGCGAACCAACAGCCATGATTGTCGTTGCCGATGGTGACATCATACGCAACCAATTCCATATCCCTAAAGGTTATCCTCTACCTCTCGGCTTCGACCAATACACACAGATAACATACGGCAACAAAGAATTCATAGAAAACGCTATCAGCTATCTCGTCGACGGAGAAGGTCTCATCGAGATAAGAACACGCGAGTTGAAAATACGACTCCTTGATATAAACAAGGTCAACAACAACGCACTCTTATGGCAGATTGTCAACGTCGTACTTCCAAGTGCTGTCATGGTGATATTCGGATTCATCCTAGCATTTATAAGAAAAAGAAAATTTGCAAAATAAAATTATATGAAAAAAAATCGTTTAGCTATAATCTTAACATCTTTGTTGATTGTCATCGCTGCTGTTCTTTTATGGAACAACCGTTATTTGACAACATTACGTGGTGAAGCCTACGACTTCACCGTTCGCGACACTGCTTCTGTAACACGCCTTTTCTTCGCCGACAAAAGCGGTAATCAAGTTCTTCTGAGCAGAACTGCAGAAGGATGGAAAGTCAATGAGAAATATGATGCACAACCTACGATGGTCAACAACATGCTTCAAACTCTCGATAAGATGAGAATAAAAATGCCAGTGTCATTGGCATCTCACAACAACGTCATCACTCGTATGGCTGGTACAAATACCAAAGTGGAAATATACCAGATTGTTCCTCGTATCAACTTATTTAATAAGGTAAAACTTTTCCCTCACGAGAAACTGACAAAGGTATTTTATATCGGCGATGTAACACAAGACAACAGCGGAACATACGTCCTTAAAGAAGGCTCCGACAAAGCTTATATCGTACACCTCCACGGATTCAGAGGCTTCATCAGCTCACGTTTCTCTGCTAACCAAGAAGACTGGCGCGACCACAAAATCATCTCTGAAGACATAAGCAACATCGCTTCTTTAAAACTGGAATTCAACAACGACGTAGAAAACAGTTTCGTGATAAACACTATCGGAGACTACAAATACGAGATGAAACACATCAGCGACGGCTCTAATGTCGACATCGATACTATCCGCGTGCTCAACCTCTTGACATCTTTCAAAGATGTACGTTTCGAGGCATTCCTCACCGATATAACACAAGAACGCCGCGACTCCATCATCAGTTCTCCTTATCAAGAAAGACTCACACTCACAACAAAAGACGGCAAACAAAATGTCATCAGGACATATACCATGAGAATCAACGCCTCAGCCTTCGGTTTCACAGAAAACGACTGGGACGATGACCCTGACCACAAATATGCATATATCGAAAACAATGACGAACTTGTCATGATACAAGACTTCGCTTTCGGCAAAATACTCAAACCTGCCGAATATTACGAAAAAGGCTACAAGGCCCCACAACGCACAATCTATATTGAAGAAATTGAAGAAATCCCAAGTAGCAGTCTTCCATTTTAAGACACCGAGGTTCTAAATCACCGAGACGCTAAGACACTGAGTCACTGAGTCGCCAAGGTGTTTTGAGGATTAATAAAAAATGCGTTAACAATCGTTAACGCATTTTTTATTGGTGACTTAGAGTCTTGGCGTCTCAGTATCTTATTCAAATACTTCTATTAAGGTACTCCGAATAATCTTCTGGAGCGCTTTTATATTCTTTTCCGAATAATGCCGAGTTAATCAGGAAGTCGGCTGATGCGTGGTTACAAGCTGTTGGCACGTCGTAAAGTACGCTTAATCGTAACAAAGCTTTGACATCGACATCGTGAGGCTGGCTTGTCATTGGATCCCAGAAGAAAATGAGATAATCTATCTTTCCTTCAGAGATAAGAGCACCCAGTTGCTGGTCGCCACCCAATGGACCCGACTTCAATCTATTGATATTAGGCAATACCGAAGATAAGATTTTACCTGTCGTTCCGGTAGCATAAAACTCGTTACCAATAAGTTTTTCCGCATGTTCTGTGACCCATTTCAAGAGGTCGTCTTTCTTTGCATCGTGCGCAACAAGAGCTATTGTCTTCATAATTTCAATTATTCATATTCGTAATATTCTATGACATCGCCGTAACTTTTTGTCACAGGGAATTTGCCATCGTAAGTGTAATTGATATATTTTGTATCAGTGTATGAATATCCCATATATGAACTGACACTAGTTATTTCTACTACATTGTTTTTATTAGCAAAAGTGCAAAGTTCGTCAACACCAATACTGAAGAAATTACTGAAAGGATTCTGATAATTGTCATAGCTGAAATAATGCTTTTCTGAATAGTTTCCATATTCCACATCAATTTCTGAGATATTTTTTCCAAACCATTCAATATCCATTTCTATATTTCTCTCACCACGTTCCATAGAATTATTATTCAATGCTTTTTCAATTGGAGTGAGTATCGTTTCAGGAAGAACATATTTCATTGAAGATGATGATGCTTTTACATCAGTCATATCTATATCGCCTACTACTGTTATTTCAGATAATTTGTTGTCATCATATTCAAACTTATAAACAACAGGTTTGTCAGCGCCTTCTATATAACAATTAGCTTGATACAATCTATCATTAATACCATAAAGATATTCAGTATGCGCCACGTCACTTTTCACAGTTTGCACCTGACCTTTGTTATTATACGTAAATACCTCTGTGTAATAATTTAACTGTACATTGTCTGCAGAGATGTAATGTTCGATAGATTTCAATTGTTTTCCTTCCCAGGTCCATGCTTCTGAGAGGTTTTTTCCAAATCCTAAGTCAACGTAAATCTTGCTAATTTTTTCTTTTGGATTGTAAGGTTTGGTTTTTTGGCATGAAGTGAATGTTACTGCAAATAAGGCTATTGCAAGTAATAATGTTGTTTTTTTCATAGTTGTATTCTCCGTTATATCCCATCGAGCCGTCGGTGTTAGTAATATTAGTTAATCAGATGTAAATTTGACGTAGTAAAGATACGAATTTTTTTTGAACTTTGAACGAAGAACTTTGAGCTTTGAGCTAAGGCTATTGGCTGTTGGCTTTTGGCTGTTGGCTTTTGGTTGATCGGTTGCTGAGATTTGAACATTTTTGGAAGGAGATTTGAACATTTTTAGAAGGAGATTTGAACATTTTTAATAACAAAACCCTCCGTAAATCAGAAGGTTAATTCTATTAACGGAGGGTTTAATACAATGGACTTTACATATCCTCATTCTGAGACCCTGAGATTGCCCATTATACCGGATAAGTAAGTCCACAATATGTTTTATCATTATAAATATTTGAGACGCAGCAATTACATATTGTTATTTTTAATAGTGTAATTGATACGTCTCTACAATTATGAATTATGCATTATGAATTATGAATTCTTAACAGCTTCACCGATAGCTTTTCCTAAATTGTAAAGTCTTTCGACATCTTCATCGCGATATGGTGCGCCTTTCACTTCAACAGATTCCATTGGACGTTGCCATTCGTTTTTGTCTGCTATACCGTTGATGTATTTCACACCACCGCCGCCCCAGCTCATGCCGCCGAACACGCCGTAGACCTTGTCTTTTGGTTTGAACTCTGTGAGTTCGTGCAACAACAATGTCATATCAGGGAACACGCTGCCGTAGTGAGCGCAAGCGCCGATGATGCAGCCTTTATATTTCCAGATATCGCTGATGATATGTGACACCTCTGTCTTTGAAACGTCGTAAATCTTGATGTTCTTAACGCCAGCTTCTGCCACGCCACGTGCGATGATGTCAGCCATGAGAGCTGTGTTACCATACATTGAGCCATAAGCGATGACAACGCCTTCGTCGTTACCGCCAGTGCTCCACTTAACGTATCTGTCGAAGACCCATTGTAAGTTGCTACGCCATACCAAGCCGTGTGAAGGAGCAATCATCTTAATCTCTACTGGAGCGAGTTTCTGAACTGCTTTAACCACTTGATTAGCTACCTTACCTACGATGTTAGCATAATAACGACGCATATCATCTTCATAGAAATCGAGGTTAGCCTCGTCGTCGAAGATGCAGCCGTTTAGTGCGCCGAAGCCACCGAAAGCATCGTTAGAGAATAATATCTTGTTTGTTTGCTCGTATGTCACCATTGACTCTGGCCAGTGTACCATAGGAACGGTGAAGAACTGAAGAGTGTGTTTTCCGAGGCATAATGTTTCGCCGTCTGCCACGATGACCTTGTTTTCCAAAGGTCCGTAGAATGCTTCGAGAGGTCCGAAAGTCTTGGCATTACCGATGACCTTCACTCCTGGATATTCTTGTACGATAGCACGGACAGCACCGCTATGATCTGGCTCGTCGTGGTTGATGACGAGATAATCAATCTTGCGATCGCCGAGAACAGTCTTTATCTTAAAGAGGAACTCAGCCATGAAGCTTACTTCCACAGGGTCGATGAGAGCTACTTTTTCATCGACGATGAGGTATGAATTGTAAGAAACTCCGTTAGGAAGTTCCATGTGATTTTCAAATAATTCAGTCTTTCTGTCATTAACGCCGACATAGAAAATATCGTCGGTCAAGTTTATTTTTAGCATATTATTAGTATTGGTTATGTTATTTCAATAAAATACGCATGAGACAAACCCATGCGTATTATCCATCTATTATTCTTCTGAGAAATTATCTGTTCCTACTGCGCAAAGCGGACAAGCCCAATCAGCTGGAAGTTGTTCAAATGGAGTACCTGGTTGAACACCGTTATCTGGATCACCTACTGCTGGGTCATAAACGTAACCGCAAACGTCACAAACATATTTTTTCATCTTTTTATTTTTTTAAGTTAAACAATAATATTAATGCAAGTCATAGTTTCTTCTTAAATACTGAAGACGTTCCACGACTTTTATATCTTCTTTTTTATTTACTATACCTCTGAAGCTTTCAACACTATCGAAGTTATGTCTTTCCATCCAAGCCTCCACGTCGGCATTCATTTGTTTGATATAATCAATGCCGTTGCGATAGAGAGTGCTGCAAACCTGAACCGTCTTAGCTCCTGCGAGAATCTGTTTCACCACGTCTTCGCCTGTATAAACACCTCTCGATGCTGAAAGTTCACATGGTATTTCTTGTGATGACAAGAGAGATATCCAACGAAGAGTGTTATGATTTTCTTCCGGTGCAGATATTGAATTACCTGGCACCACCTTCATCTTCTCGATATTGATATCTGGATTATAGAAACGATTGAAAAGTACCAATCCCTTTGCTCCAGCCTTCGACAGACCGAATGCGATACGACTGATGTTAGTGAAATGATCTCCAAGCTTTACAGAAACAGGAATGTTAATATTTCTCTCGACTTCCTTAAGAATATCTACATATTCCTTTTCTATTTCTCTTGGATCTATATCTCTATCGAACGCTGCTATGGCGACATTCAATTCCAAAGCGTCGGCACCTGCATCTTGAAGTTCCCTCGCAATGCTAATCCATTCGCCCTTATCGGAACAATTAATACTTGCTATGATTGGAATGTCAACAACTTTCTTCGACTCACGGATAAGCTTCTCATAAATCTCGATTTCAGTTCCACGCATATACGTGTTAAGATATTCTTGAGCCTCAGGATATGAATCATAAATATCAACATCAGTATATCCTTCCTCTCTTCTTATCTCCGACAAAATCTGCTCTTCAAAAATAGATTTCAGAACCACCGCGCCAGCACCAGCTTCAGCACAATGTTTAATACTTTCAACACTGCCTGTCAATGTAGAACTACTTACGATGATAGGAGATTTTAACTTTAGTCCGAGGTATGTTGTTGATAGCTTCATTAGTTTTATTTTTTTGCCTCACAAAGATACAAATTCTTTTTGAAAAATGAAAGTTTTTTTCAAATAAAAAAATGTACTTTTGCGCTCTATTTTTCAAATTATGAATAACAAAGTAAAAGGCTATTTGTTCGCAGCAATCTCCGCTGCTACTTACGGAATGAACCCACTACTTGCATTGCCCCTCTACAAAGGCGGCATGGACTTATATTCAGTTCTATTCTTTCGTTATCTTTTCGCAATACCTATTTTGGCAGTGATGCTCAAGATTCGTCGCCGCGATTTCTCCATAGAAAAAGCCGACATCATGCCATTAATTATATTAGGTATCTTATTCGCGATGTCATCGATAACATTATTCTCAAGTTACCACCACATGGATGCCGGCATCGCCTCGACAATATTATTTGTCTATCCTATCATGGTGGCTCTCATCATGTTTCTTTTCTTTAAAGAAAAAATATCAGCAAAAACAATAGCGTGCATAGCCGTCGCCTTAATCGGCATCGCTCTCTTATGCAAGAGCGGAGAAGGTGCCGTCGTCAGTATGAAAGGTGTTCTCTTCGTACTAGGCTCCGCATTGTCTTATTCCATATATATCGTTTATGTCAACAAATCAAGGATAAAAAAAATGGCGACCATAAAGGTCACCATGTATGTCTTGACCGTCGGATGGTTCATCTTCGCTGCCAAAGCCTTGATAGACGGACGGCTCACCACTCCATCTTCAGAAGAATGGTATCTCTGGTTCTGCGTCCTAGCACTATCCATCTTCCCTACCATTATCTCTTTAGTATGCACCACCGAAGCTATTCAATATATCGGTTCCACACCTACAGCTATATTAGGCGTACTAGAACCCGTCACAGCAGTATTCTTCGGAATCGTAGTCTTTAACGAAGTCATGACGACTCGAATAGCAATAGGATTGATACTCGTAATAACATCTGTCACATTCGTCGTTGCCGGTGGCAATATCGGAAAGATTTTATTGAGATTAAGAAAGATGTTTCCGAAGAAGAAACCAAAATAAAATCTCAGAAATTCAAAACCTCAAAATCTCAAAAAGTTCTGAGCTTCTGAAATTCTGAGGTTTTGAGATTCTAAATTGCTAAACTTTCTCAGCAACTTAACGACTTATTGTCTTAAAATACGTTTCAAGGAGATTATTCGCTGCTGTGTAAGCTGTAGTTCTTTTCTCTTTGACATCAGATTCCATCAAAGCTATCATATCTTTTATCAAGGAATTCTGATAGAATGTATCTTTCAGTGTCTGCTCTATGCTGTCGTACATAGTCTGTACATCTTGTCTAGCTCTTTTCTTTGCGAGGTAACCCGACTTACGAATATTCTCCACGTGGTCTGTCACCATTTTCCATACTTCTGGAACATTGTGATGTGTCAAAGCCGAGCATGTCATCACATTGACAGGCTGTCCCGATTCAGCGAGAGGGAACAGATGCACAGCGTTCTTCACCTCTGCCATAGCACGGTTAGCTCTTTGCACATTATCGCCGTCAGCTTTATTTACGATAATACCATCTGCCATTTCCATGATACCACGTTTGATGCCTTGCAGCTCGTCGCCAGCACCTCCAATAAGCACCAAAAGGAAGAAATCGACCATGGAATACACGGCTATCTCAGACTGACCAACACCTACTGTTTCCACAAAGATCGTGTCGAAACCAGCAGCTTCACAAAGTATTATAGCTTCACGAGTCTTACGAGCCACGCCGCCTAAAGTACAGGCAGAAGCCGAAGGACGGATGTAAACATTACGTTGTTGCGAAAGCTCTTCCATACGAGTCTTGTCGCCGAGGATACTGCCTTTAGAACGTTGGCTACTAGGGTCAATAGCAAGCACTGCGAGCTTATGACCATTACGGCTCAGTTCCATACCAAGAGCTTCAATGAAAGTACTCTTACCTGCGCCAGGAACACCGGTGATACCAAGACGTATCGCATTGCCCGAATGAGGCAGACATGCCGTGATGATATCCTGCGCCATCTTCTGATGTTCAGGAAGTGCGCTTTCAACCAAAGTGATAGCCTTACTCAAAATAACGATATCACCTTTAAGGATACCGTCGACATAATAATCAAGTGGCATCAACTTCTGACGTTTTGCCATCATACGTTCCAAAGCCTTAGGGTTGACTTGTACCGGCTCTTCAGCAGGAGCGTTCACTTGCAAAGCAGACTCCCACTCGTGTTTCTGATTTTCGAAATGCTCTTGTAATTCCATAGCGGCAAAGATATAAAAAAAGTCAACAAGACCACAAGACTATAAGACTATAAGTAATTAAAAGTCGAATTTAGATGTTAGCTATTGAAAATTGAAGCATTTTATCATGAGCCCTGAAAGGGCGAGACAAATATAGAACAAGGCAACGCCTTGTTAGATATATAATTAGGAATTCTATTATTATTTTTTAAAAAAAAAGTTTTGTGTATTAAAAAAAAGTTGTACTTTTGCAGTCTCAAAAATGCTTCCTTAGCTCAGTTGGTAGAGCAATTGACTCTTAATCAATGGGTCCAGGGTTCGAGTCCCTGAGGGAGTACAAAAGCGAGAGACTTTGGTTTCTCGCTTTTTTTGTTATTTTTCAAAAAATTGACTTTTTTTCTTCCTTAATTCAAAAATTTTTGCTTAATTTTGTATTTCTTTTAACGACATATAAAATATGCCTATGGAAAAAACAAAAGTACTTTTTGTTCATCAAGAAATAACACCTTATCTGGATGAAAATCCAATGTCATTGATAGGAAGAAACCTGCCTGAAGGTATTCAAATGAAAGGCAAAGAAATTAGAATTTTCATGCCTCGTTTCGGTAATATCAACGAACGCAGAAACCAATTGCACGAAGTGATTCGTCTCTCAGGTATGAACCTTATCATCAATGATACAGACCATCCTCTGATTATCAAGGTCGCATCTATTCAAAAAGCTAGAATGCAGATATATTTTATCGACAACGATGACTTCTTCACAAAACGCAAGTCAACGATAGCCGATAAAAACGGCGTCTTCTTTGAAGACAACGACGACCGTACTATATTCTTCTCTCGCGGTGTTATTGAAACTATCCGTAAACTCAACTGGCCTCCAGACATCATCCACTGCCACGGATGGATGTCGGCACTCATCCCAATTTACATCAAGAAGGTTTTCAAAGACAACCCTCTCTTCACTGAATCGAAAGTCGTATTTTCAATATATGACGAAGATTTCGCTGAGACATTCCGCAGCGGTTTCGACAAGAAAATGAAGCTTCAAGGAATAGCACCTAAAGATGTTAAATTCCTCAAGGATACTAATTACGTAAATCTGATGAAGACCGCTATCGATTTCTCTGATGGTGTCATATTTGGTAGCGAGAAGATAAATCCAGAATTGGAAGAATATGCAAAAACTTCAAAAAAACCAATTCTTGAATACCATTCTCCAGAAACTTACGTTGATGCTTATAACGAATTTTACGATAATCTCAAATAAGTAGTCACCTTGAAAACAAAACACTTATTATTAACATTATTTGTAGCACTGATTGCTTTTGCTTCATGCAAGAAATTGCCAGACATCGGCAGCTCTTTGCAACCTAGCAGCAGTTTCATAAAAGTAGCATTCTCTGGCGACCACGACATTGTCGCTGAGACAGAACGCGTAGACTCGCTCAGCACTAAGTCTGCATCACTCTCATTGGTCGGCGACCTCAATGACCCATTCTTCGGAAACTCTAACCTCAGTTTCTACACACAGATTGGTCTCACCAGCAACAGCATCAAATGGGGAGAAGGCGCAACAACAGACTCCATAGTTCTACAGATGATATATTCCGGATATTACGGCGACACCTTGTCACAATTAACATTGAAAGTTAATGAAGTAGCAGAAAGCATGTCAGGCGATTCAATGACATATTATTCAAACACTTCATTCGCCCTCGGAGAGGAATTGGCAAGCTACACATTCTCACCAAGACCTAGAACTTACAGCAATATCGATGACGACTCACTCTTCACAGCTGTAATAAGAATTCCTATCAATAACACTCTTGGCGAGAGATTCATCAGCAACGAAAACCAATTCACATCCAACAAAGTCTTCATGGATTACTTCAATGGTCTACATGTTTCTTGTGAGCCAACAAACGGCACAGGCTCAATCTGTTATTTCAACCTTCTCAACACAAAATCATATCTGAGAATATATTACCATAACAATCATGATACTACTTTCTGCGATTTCAACGTAAGCGACAAATACATACGTTTCAATCACTTCGACCATGATTACGCATCAGCACAAGCTCCTATAGCTTTCGATGATACTGCAAGTAACGAATATCTCTACGTACAATCGACAGCAGGAGTAAGATCTAGATTAGTATTCCCTAATCTCGCACAATGGGCAAAAGATATGAACACCAACGTGCTCATCAATGAGGCAAAACTTATCATGAATGGAGCCAACGACCTTATCAATGGCGTTAACAACGACACTGCTATGTTCTCTCAACCAGCTCAACTCATCGTTGTCAAAGCAAAAGAAGACGGTTCATACAGCATTTTGCCAGACCAAATGGTAGGAACAAAATACTACAACGGAATGTATGACGCTAAGACTGATCAGGTGTGGTTCAGAATCTCAGAATATGTTCAAGACTTAGTACTTGCTGGCCCAGATGCTGAAAACTATGGATTATTCCTTTACACCTATGCAGGTTCCAACAACGCCAAACGCTGGATATTACATGGTCCTGGTAGTCAAGACACAACAAACAGAATCAAATTAGAAATTATTTACTCACAAATAGACGATTAATTATGAAAAAAATTTGTTTAATCATTTGTATATTATTAGGCATGACAACACAAGCACAAGAAAAAGAAACATTAGTCTTAATCAAGACTTCATTAGGTGACATCACAGTTAAATTATACAACGACACTCCTTTACACAGAGATAATTTCATAAAACTTATCAACGAAGGTTGGTACAACAATTCTCCTTTCCACCGTGTTATCAACAACTTCATGATTCAAGGTGGTCATAACCAAGACGGTCGTGTTGACCCAGGTTACACTATCCCAGCTGAATTCCGTGCAAACCACATCCATAAAAAAGGTGCTTTGGCAGCAGCACGTCAAGGCGACCAAGTAAACCCTAAAAAAGCTTCTAGCGGATGTCAATTCTACATCGTACAAGGTCAAGTGTTAACAGACGCTCACATCCAAATGTACCAACAACGTATGGGTTTGACTTTCACAAAAGAACAAATTGAAGCTTACACAACAGTTGGCGGCACACCACACTTAGACGGTGAATATACTGTATTCGGCGAAGTTGTTGAAGGTCTCGATATCATCGACAAAATCGCTAAAGTAAAGACAGGCTACATGGACGTTCCTGTTGAAGCTGTTACAATGACAATAGAAATAATTAACAATTGACAATAAACATTGAACAATTGATAATGAACAATTGATAATGAGCCTATTTGAATACCGTTGTCTGTTGTCCGTTGTCTGTTGACTAAAAACAAAAAAAATGATTGAAAAAATAGCTCAAATATTAGAAGAGATTAACTCTTTTAAGGCAGAAAGCAAAGAAGCTTTAGAAAACTTCAGAGTTGCTTATATCAGCAAAAAAGGTGCTATTCCTGCATTATTTGCCGACTTCAAACAAGTGGCTCCAGAGATGCGTAAGGAACTCGGCATAAAACTTAACGAGTTAAAAAACAGAGCTCAAGAAATCTTTGACGAACAGATGCAACAGTTCGAGACACAAAACGTCGCTAGCAACGACCAAGACTTGTCTCTCCCTGTAGACGCGATGAAAGGCGCACGTCATCCTTTGTCAATAGTAAGAGAAGAAATCAACAATATATTTGAGCGTTTGGGTTTCGTCATCAGCGAAGGTCCAGAGATTGAAGACGACTTCCACTGCTTCACAGCATTGAACTTCCCTCCTGACCATCCTGCACGCGATATGCAAGACACATTCTTCATCAGCAAGGATCCAGATGTATTGTTAAGAACTCATACTTCAAGCGTTCAGGTACGCGCAATGGAACAAGGTGAACCTCCTATCCGCATCATCGCTCCTGGAAGAGTATTCCGCAACGAAGCTATCTCAGCTCGCGCTCACTGTATCTTCCATCAGATAGAAGGCTTATACATCGACAAAGACGTTTCTTTTGCCGACTTAAAACAGACATTATTCCACTTCGTAAAAGAATATTTCGGAGAAGAGACAAAGGTACGTTTCCGTCCTTCTTACTTCCCATTCACAGTGACATCTGCAGAGATGGATATCTCATGTAACATCTGCGGCGGCAAAGGCTGTAACATCTGTAAACATACAGGCTGGTTAGAAATCTTAGGCTGCGGTATCTGTGACCCTAATATCTTAAAAGCTTGTAACATCGACCCTGAGGTATATACAGGCTTCGCATTCGGAATGGGCGTAGAACGTATCGCAATGCTTAAATATCAAGTCAACGACTTACGTCTCTACTTCGAAAACGATGTAAGATTCTTGAAACAATTTGAACAAGCATAATGCCATTGAGCTAAGGCTATTGGCTATCGAACAAAAAAAACGTCACTTCAAAAGGTGGCGTTTTTTTTATTTTAATCTTTTATTCATCTCATCGAAGATATTCATCTCGTGCAATTCTATATCTTCAAGGATGGTGTCAATTTTAGAGTTCTTACCTAAATCTATCGAGTATGCAAAATGCACATTAGGTATTGCCTTTATCTTTGTTAAAAAAGCCTGGTAATCGGAGTCTTTGATAAAATTTCTTATTATCAATAGATAGTCTGTCTGAGGCGAAAACGACACCCTTCGAACATTCTCATTAGATAAAGCTACAAGGTTAAAAGTATTGGAGTTTTCTCCTGCGTCATAAAGATAAAAAGAAAATAAATCTCCGTCCTCAGAACAAAGGTCCTTGTATTTCACGAGGTTCAGTTTAGCTGCTTTGTTGATATTCCATGCCAACTGATAATCGTGCATACCCGTTGTGATACCTATTATTCTAATATCATCAAAAGGTTCTACTACGAATTTTGTTTTCTTTTTCATTGTGAGCTTTGTTCGTTCATCATTAACCAAGTCTTTTCTGCTGCAAGCTGTTCTGCGCCTTTTATAGAATGATCTGCTGCTTTTCCATATTCTTGATCATCAATAGTGACTTGAATATGATAAAGACGATCGTGACCATTACCTTTAACTGCGACCTGATTAAACACGACACGACGTTTTTGTCGTTGAGCCCATTCAAGAAGTTTGCTCTTATAATTAGTCTCGCTTTTCTCTAGTTCTTCTATATCAATATGCATCTTGATGACGCGATTCACCATGATTTTATAAGTGAATTTATATCCATAGTCGAGGAACAATGCGCCAGTGAAAGCCTCGAAGGCATTACCGCCCATCGACTTAGACTTAGCCTGCTCATTTGTTCTAGCATAATTAATCAGATTTTCGAGACCGAATTTCAGAGACAATTTATTCAAAGAAGCGCGACTCACTATTTTGGAGCGCATCTCTGTCATGAAACCTTCTTGTCTTGTAGGAAATTTCTTAAAGAGGAACTGTGCCACTACAGTACTCAATACAGCATCGCCGAGGAACTCGAGACGCTCATTGCTGATGCTGTATCCTGTAGTTTTTACAGACATTGACTTATGAGTGAAAGCCAATTTATATAACTCTATATTTTTGGGATAAAAGCCAAATATATTATGGATAGAACTTGCTAACGCTCTATCTGCTTTGTTTCTATATCTAAAAAAGGTGAGTAACGACACAGCCTGAATTATTGATATTTCTTAAATATTACACTTACATTATGGCCACCGAAGCCGAATGCATTACTCATGGCGTATGTCATATCTTTTTTACGAGCTTCCCAATAAACGATATCGAGATTAGGGTCTATTGCAGGGTCATCATTGAAGTGATTTATTGTCGGAGGTATGATGCCGTCGCGCAAAGTCAATACTGTAGCCACTGCTTCGATTGCACTTGAACCGCCGAGCAAGTGACCTGTCATAGACTTGATAGAATTGATTGGCATATTTGCGACATGATTACCGAAGAGTTGGCTGATAGCCATCACTTCTGAAGTATCGCCTGCTGGTGTTGATGTTCCGTGAGTATTGATATGGTCGATGTCTGTTGGTTTCAATCCTGCTGATTTAAGAGCGCGTTCCATGCACAACATAGCACCTCTTCCTTCAGGATGTGGAGCTGTGATATGATAAGCGTCGCTTGATAATCCGCAACCAACTATTTCACCATATATCTTAGCTCCGCGTGCAAGAGCATGTTCTAAGTCCTCTAATACGAGACAACCACAACCTTCGCCCATAAGGAAACCATCACGATCTCTGTCGAAAGGACGAGATGCTGTCATTGGATCATCATTGCGCGTTGTCATAGCACGCATTGATTCAAAGCCTGCCATTGCCGGAGGGCATACTGCAGCTTCTGAACCGCCAACAATGATAACAGGGTACATACCATAATGGATGTAATTAAAACCTTCTGCTATAGCATTTGCTGATGAGGCGCATGCTGAAACAGTAGAATAGTTAGGTCCGAAGAAACCATTTTTAATGGAAATATGTCCGCCTGCTAAGTCTGGTAATAATTTAGGAATGATAAATGGATTGAAACGAGGAGTTCCATCGCCAGCGGCATGAGCCATAATCTCTTCATAAAAACTGTTGATGCCGCCTATACCAGAACTAAAGACAACACCAACCTCATTGAAGTCGGTATTGTCTTTGGTGATTTTTGAATCTTGGATTGCCTCATCAGATGCTACTATAGCAAACTGTTCATACAAATCCAATTTTCTTGCTTCTTTACGATCAAAGAATTGAAGTGAATCGAAATTCTTGACCTCACAAGCTATGCGAGTTTTAAACTTTGAAGAATCAAAACGTGTTATAGGACCAGCTCCATTAACACCTTTACATAACGCATCCCAAAATTCTGAAACTGTATTACCTATCGGCGTGATAGCTCCCAATCCAGTTACAACTACACGTCTTAACTCCATATATTTGCTTAATTAGATATTTTCTTCAATATATTTCAAAGCGTCACCCACTGTAGAGATCTTCTCTGCTTGATCGTCTGGAATTGTAACGTTAAATTCTTTTTCAAATTCCATGATTAACTCAACTGTGTCAAGTGAATCTGCACCTAAGTCATTTGTAAAACTTGCTGTTTCTACTACGTCCTCAGGATTAACACCTAATTTATCAACGATAATTGACACAACTTTTTCTTTTACGTCTGCCATGATTTTAAAAATTTAAGTTAATAATATTTTCTGCTCAAGAAAAAAAACTTTGTTGCAAAGTTAAACCTTTTTTTTAAATCACAGCATATTTTTTGAATTATTTGACACTCTAAAAAAATCAAACTTGATTATCAATTATTTAAAAAATCATTTTTATATGCCTCAATTTGAGGATTTTTTCTATCTTTACTAAAAATAAAAAATGATGAAAAAAGTATTCTTCCTCGATGCATACGCACTAATATATAGAGCTTATTTCGCTTTGAATAAAAACCCAAGAATCAACTCGAAAGGACTCAACACTTCGGCTATTATGGGATTTCTCAATACTTTGTACGAAGTATTGAAAAACGAGAAACCTACTCATATAGGCGTTGCCTTCGACCTCGGCGCACCTACCTTACGCACCGACGATTTCTCCGACTATAAAGCTAATCGCGAAGAAACACCTCCCGACATCAAAATTTCTGTCCCTTACATAAAGGAAATAATAAAAGCCTTCAACATTCCTATCTTCGAACGCGAAGGCTATGAGGCCGACGACATCATCGGTACACTCGCAAAAAAAGCAGAGAAAGAAGGATTCACAACTTTCATGATGACTCCCGACAAAGACTTCGGGCAGCTCGTCAGTGAAAATATCTTCATCTACAAACCTGCCAAAGGCGGTGAACCTGCAAAAGTACTCGGACCAAAAGACGTATGCGAAAAATACGGCATCGCTCGCCCAGAACAAGTCATCGACATACTCGGACTCTGGGGCGACGCTTCCGATAACATACCTGGAATACCTGGCATCGGCGAGAAAAACGCTTCTAAACTGGTGGCTGAATACGACTCTGTCGAAAACCTCATCGCCAATGCCGATAAACTGAAAGGCAAGATGCGAGAAAATGTCATCAACTTTGCACAACAAGGACTGATGTCTAAAAAACTCGCTACGATAGATACTAACGTTCCTATCAACTTCGACGAAGAAGAACTGAAAGTAAAGGAACCTAATATGGAACGCCTCACCGAATTGTTCGAAGAACTCGAATTCAGAACATTCCTTGCTAGGTTTAAAAGTCAACGGACAACAGTCAACAGTCAACGGACAACAGACAACGGACAACTGTCAACAGTTGATTTCAACGAGCAAAAGGTTCAAAGTTCAGAGCTCAAAGTTCAAAGCTCAGCAGCTAACAGCCAACTAGATCTTTTCGGAAGTTTCGAGGAAGAGCCTGCAGCTACTGTCAAAAAGACTGAATCTATCATCGTTAAAGATGATTCTAAAATCAATGAGCTTATTGACAAGCTGAAGAATAGCGACGCTTTCTCTTTCCATATCGATAAAAGAGAAATGACATTCGCTGTCAATCCTGATAATATTTACAAGATAGAACTTCCTGTCGATAATGGAAAGTGTAATGATTTATTAACAAAATTCAACATAATCTTTAACGATAAAGAGAAGACTCTCATCGGACATAACATAAAATCGGAGATAGCATTTCTTGCAAATCACGACATAGAGATAAATAACATCTTATGGGATGTCATGATAGCTCATTATCTCATTGAGCCAGAACTGAACCACAGTCTGGAATATCTCAGCGACATTTATGCTAAAGACGGTACTGACATCAGGTGGCAGCTTTATGACAAGTTCAAAACATTGTTATCTGAGAACAATCTTGACAATCTTTTCTATGAAATTGAAATGCCTTTGGTTAGAGTACTTGCTCAGATGGAAGCTAACGGCGTAAAAATTGACATCGAGGGTTTGAGACAAATCAGCGAGGAACAAGCCAAAGAGATTGCAGGCATTGAAAGTAGCATCTACGAAATTGCAGAAACTCCTTTCAACATTAGCTCTCCAAAACAGTTAGGCGAGATTCTTTTCGACAAGTTAAAAATAAAAGCACCTGCCAAGAAGACCAAGACAGGTCAATATCCTACAGGTGAAGAAGTGCTTCAAAAAATCATCAACGAAAGTCCTATAGTACAGCTCATCCTCGACTATCGTTCATTAACAAAACTTAAATCAACATACGTCGATGCCTTGCCTTCGCTGGTAAGTCCTAACGATGGTTTGATACACACTTCTTTCAATCAGGCGGTCACTGCCACAGGACGACTGAGTTCCAACAACCCTAACCTTCAGAACATTCCAGTGCGTACCGACAAAGGTCGTGAGATAAGAAAGGCTTTCGTTCCACGTGACAAAGACCACATCTTGCTTGCAGCAGATTATTCTCAGATTGAGTTAAGAATCATCGCTCATCTCAGCGGCGACCAGGCTATGCAGTCGGCTTTCCGTGAAGGTTTGGACATTCATGCCGACACTGCAGCTCGTGTTTATGGCGTTGACATCAAGGATGTCACTGCCGAGATGCGTCGCAACGCCAAAGCCGTCAACTTCGGAATCATCTACGGAATGTCGGCATTCGGATTGGCAGAACGACTGAAGATATCTAGAAGCGAAGCATCAGAGATAATTAAAAATTACTTCAAGGAATATGTCGGCATCCAAGAATACATCGACAGACAAGTGGATTTCGCCAAACAGAATGGATATGTAGAGACGATGTTAGGACGCCGCCGTTATCTGCGAGACATCAATTCTGGCAACAGTGTGGTGAGAAACTTCGCTGAGAGAAACGCCATCAACGCGCCAATACAAGGCAGCTCTGCCGATATGATAAAAATCGCGATGATAAACATCCACAACGAGATGAAAGCCAGAAATCTGAAATCTAAGATGATACTGCAGGTTCACGATGAATTGGTCTTCGACGTTCATAAAGATGAACTTGAGACATTAAGCGAAATCATCAAAGATAAAATGATAAATGCGCTC
>JAZRNQ010000074.1:0-6178 GCA_045648285.1 Bacteroidales bacterium
TTTGAGAGACTTTTGCGGTGCTGACGAGACTCGAACTCGCGACCTCCTGCGTGACAGGCAGGCATTCTAACCAAACTGAACTACAGCACCTGCTTTTTTTATTTTTTTCGTAACCGTTTGTGTTATTGATTACGAGTGCAAAGATACGACCTTTTTTCATATCTGCAAGCATTTTTTTAAAAAAAATTCACTTTTTTTGAAATTATTTTTCATCTCATTGATTATCAATAAAATATTTTTAAAAAAAATTATTTCATCAAAAAAGCTCCATTTTCTTTAATTACATGATATTTTAAGCCTAAAAGCTCTGCTTCCATTTTCAAATCTGCAAGTAAATAGCCTGGAACATCAGAACTAATTATCAGATTTTCAAAACTATAAGCATTAAGCAAAGAAACTAAAGACTGCCGTTTAGGTCCATATACAAGCATACAATCCAATGGTATTTTATAGTCAAGTCTCTCTTTAAAAAAATCGCTTCCATCAGACATCCCGATGAGTTTTTCACCAAAAATTACGACACTTTTTCGTTTTTTTACAAAATTCTCATCAAAATTATCACAAAAAAAGAACTCTTTTCCATCATTAAAAACACCTTTTTTCACTAAAAAATTTTCAATATTATAAGAAAAAGAAGATTTATCATTAAAAAAAACACTATCCGAGATCAAAATATGGCTTCTTCCTTCAATAAAATCTATCACCGTGGCATTATTAATTGAATAAATTATCATCTCTTCTTGCTTATTTTGCTTGATACGTTTGTCAATATTGACAAATAAAAAGCAACAAGACATTATCATTATATAAAATAACATCTTCTTACTTCTAAGTTCCACCATCAATAACAACGCTAATAATATCAGCATAAGAAGAACAAACTGCACTTCGTTTATATAAAGACCTTTAATTATCGAATTCGGCAAATTCTCAATCCATGACACCACATAGTTCATGACAAAAATCATTTTCGAGACAACAAATGCCACCACATTATTAATATAAGGAACAAAAGAGACAAGCAACATTAGCATTCCTCCAATTATGACGACTGAAGATATTGGCGTCATAAAAAGATTGCTAAGCCAAAAATATATCGGAAACTGATGAAAATAATATATCGTAAAAGGAGCTGTCGCTATTTGAGCCGCGATAGTCACTGACGTTATTTCCCAAATTTTATTAAGAATTGTATACCTAGAATAAAACAGCTTCGCAATAGGCTTTTGCAAAACGACGATTCCTATCACCGCAGCATACGACAACAGAAATCCTATATCGAAAAGATTAGCTGGATTTACACATAATAATATAAATGCAGAAGCAGCCAAAGAATTCAGCAAAATGCCTTTTCTGTTTATGATATTTCCTACTATCACGAAAGAAAGCATAATAGTCGCTCTCAATATTGAAGGAGCCAATCCTGCCAGCAAAGCATAAAACCATATCAGAAGCAACAATACAGATTGTTTGGCAATTCGCTGTCCATTCTTTCTATCATCAAGAAAGAAGAGCATATATGAAAACACCATAAACACCACACCTACATGAAGTCCCGACACACAAAGAATATGCATCGCGCCTGCAGCCACATATTTCTGTCGCAACTCGTATGGCAGACTATCATCATAACCGAGCAAGATTGCAGCAGCGACTGCATATTCATCTTCTGTCACACCAAGACTCTGCATGCTTTCTAGAAGAAAATCACGCAACCAATACGAAAATCTATAAATCGGATTCGATTCATTATAGCCCAAAGAACGCCACATATCCGATTTGAGATAAACCTGATGAGTCACACCTCTTTTATATAGATAATTTTTATAATCGAATTGCTCCGGATTCGGAGGCTTCTCGACTTCTTTTGGATTTGTCATAAACATGATACAATCGCCATATTTAAGTTCAAGCGATTTATCATTTTTTTCAAAATATGCCACGACCTTAGAATCAATGCTTTTAACACTATCATTATTCTCAAAAGCATAAACTTCCAACACAACCTTAACCGACTTTTCTTTATGAGAAGGACATTCACACAGTCGTGCCAGATAATATTTAGGAATATTCTCTATTTTTGATATATCATTGACATTCAGATGATACTTCCCAACTTCAACTAAAGAAAATCCTAATAATATCAGGTATAAATATAAAATGATAGAAAAGATCCAACGGAAACGATAATTTTTAACAAATATTGAAACGAGTATTAATGATAGTAACAATATCAAAAAAATCATTAACAAAAAAAGGACAGATTTCTTTCCAAATACCACATCAAAATAGGCAAAAGAAACATAAATTCCAATTGCAAAAGGAAGTAACAATCTGATAAACGGATATTTAAACCAAGAAATCATATTGCATCATAAATTTTGGGTTCATGATGCAATATACAAATTATTTTAAACCATCAAATATTGAGTAACAATATTTTACGTTAAAATTTATTAAGAATTATTTACTCTTTTTATTCAAATCATCGAATATAATTGTAGCCGCATTGTTAGATGCACCTGCATTGCCCAGTTTATATCTAAGATCCTCATAATCATCCAGCAACTGACGCTGCACCTTATGATTTGTGAGTAGAAGGTTCAATTCAGACTCGATATTTTCTGGAGTCATGTCATTCTGAATCAATTCTTTCACAACAGGCTTATCCATAATAAGATTTACTAGGCTTATATATTTAACCTTAACGAGATTCTTCGCTATCAGATATGATATTTTATTTCCCTTATAACAAACAACTTCAGGCACATAGAACAAAGCCGTCTCTAATGTAGCTGTCCCTGACGTAACCAAGGCCGCACTAGCCACTTGCAACAACTGATATGTTTTATTAAACACCAACTGCACGTTCTCATTTCCAACCAAAGATTTGTAATACTCTTCTGGCAAAGATGGCGCACACCCGATAACAAACTGATATTCAGGAAATTTACCAACAACTTTTAGCATTACTTCAAGCATTCTGCTAACTTCTTGCTTACGGCTTCCTGGAAGTAGAGCTATTATCTCCTTTTTAGAATTAAGCTTATTTTGTCTTACGAAGTTATTTTTATTTATATATCTCACCTTTGACAGCTCATCAAGAAGCGGATGTCCAACAAAATGAGCGTCAACACGATATTCGTCATAGAAATCTTTCTCAAAAGGAAGTATCACCAACATCTTGTCGACTACCTCTTTAATAGTATGAACACGACGTTTCTTCCATGCCCATATCTGAGGCGAGATATAATAGTAGACCTTAATACCATGTTTATGAGCAAATTTTGCAATCTTCAAATTAAAGCCAGGATAATCAATAAGAATAATCGCATCCGGCTTGAATCTCATAATATCTCTCTTGCAGAAGCGAAGGTTTCTCAGTATAGTTCTCAGATGCAGCAAAACCTCAACAAACCCCATGAAAGCAAGGTCACGATAATGCTTCACCAATGTAGCGCCTTGTTTTTTCATTAGATTTCCTCCCCAAGCACGAATCTTGGCTCGAGGGTCTTTTTTCTTCAAAGATGCTATTAAATTTGCTCCGTGTAAATCACCAGAGGCTTCACCTGCTATGATATAATACTTCATTTTATCACAAAAAACATTAACAAAAAGTTTTTAACATCTTATATAACTTCTGCGTTGGCAAGCCCATCACATTAAAATATGAGCCTTCTACACTATTAACTCCGATATAACCAATCCATTCCTGAATTCCATATGAGCCAGCCTTGTCAAAAGGTTTATATGTATCTACATAATATCTAATTTCTTCTTCGTCAAGCACTTCGAAAGAAACCTTCGATGTTGCCGAGAATGTCTTAACTTTTTCTTTTGTACGAACAGTAACACCAGTAACGACAGAATGTTTCTTTCCAGAAATCAAGCGCAGCATATTACATGCATCATCATAATCTTTAGGTTTACCAAGTATTGTATCACCAACTATAACGACTGTATCTGCCGTTATAACCATATAATTTTCAGGAAGTTCATTTTCATCAAAAGCTTTTGCCTTTTTGTAACTAAGAAAAGGAGCTACATCAAAAACAGACATTTCTGCAGAATAAGACTCATCTACATCCTTTGTCAAAACAGAAAATTCCAAACCAACTCCTTTAAGAAGCTCCTGTCTTCTTGGCGATTTTGAAGCAAGAACGACATTATATTTTTTTATATTCTCTAACATCATCTTAAAAACAACATTGATAATAATCCTATAAACATCATCAGCTTAGACAAAACCGACAATCTATGAAAATCTTTATATTCGTTAGCTTTAAAAACTTTGAATATCAATAAAAAAGTTAACAAGCTTACTATTGTTATTAAAGCAAATGCCACAAACAACTCCATCTTAAAAAGGATGGAATCATAAACAAACAATAGCGGCAACAACATCAATATAAGAACATATAGTATTGTCTTTGTTTTATTTAAACCATAAACCACAGGTATCGTACGGCAATGAGTATAACCATCACCTTTTGCGTCTTCTGCATCTTTTATAATTTCCCTAATAAGTGTTAACAAAAATGCAAATAACGAATATGTTAATACAAAATAAACAATATTTCTTGCAATATCTTTACACTCTGATAAAATCAACAGATTATCTGACAGATACAATATTTCATACAAATAAGGCAGAAATACAGCTATTGCCACCAACAATGAAACAACGAAATTACCTACGAATAATTTTCGTTTATATCTAGCTGAATATGAATATAAAAGACATGTTATCAAAAACAAGACTGCGAATAGCAAATAAAATTTAACATTTAAAACCATTATGCTAGACACAAGTCCTGAAGCAAGACCAAAGAAAGTCAATACTCCATAAATAGATTTAACCTCTTTATGTGAAAAAATATTGGGAATTAAAGCCTTTTCCGGTTTATTAAATTTATCCGTTTCCACATCGAAATAATCATTGATAGCATATCCACCAGCCACTATGAATATCAAAGACATCACTAGCATATAAAATGACGAAGAAGGAGGAAACACATCAACAGCAGAATAATATGATAAAGGCGACATGACGCAATGATAAACAAGCATCATCATCATCGCTATCATCAGCAAATTAGACCAGCGGATAAGTTTGAAAAAAGCCTTAATCTTATTCATCATTTACCAGACATAAAAAGTAAAATCATTCATCCACTTATCCTGAGCTTTGAGAACCTGCTCAATAATGTCACGAACAGCACCTTTTCCTCCGCCACAATGACTGATATACAAGCTAATATCTTTAATTTCAGGAACAGCATCAGCTGGACATACCGGCAGGCCCACCATTTTCATCACTGGATAATCAGGGATATCATCGCCCATATAAATAATCTGTTCTGGTTTTAAATTCTTGGTTTCCATATATTTCTGAAGAACCTCCACCTTACTTGCAGAACGAACGAAAACATCCTTGATTCCAAGCATTTCCATTCTTTTCTCTATAGAAATAGAATAACCGCCAGTTATAATCGCGATATTATATCCAAGACGTGCAGCAAGCTGAAGCGCATAACCGTCTTTAACATTAGTGCTACGCAATGGCACTCCGTTTGCATCAACCAAAACGTCACCGCTAGTCATAACACCATCATAATCAAATATAAACGTAGTTATATCTTTTAACTGTTCTTTATAGTTTTTCATTTGTCTAAATATTTATTAACAATATAATTTGATAACAATTTATATATTTCTTTCTCTTCCTTATAATCTTTTAAAAGGTCCAAATGTTTATTGATAGTCTCTTGATCGCCACGACGCGCCGGACCTGTCAGAGCTTTTTCCGCTCCCATACTGAAAGCTTTGTTAACCGTTTCTCTCACCAAAGGTTCCAAAATCGATATATCCAATGATTTTTCTTTCAGCAACTTCTCCCCTATCTGCAACATAACATTAACAAAATTAGACACATACACCGCATTCATGTGTATGTAGCGTCTATCTTCATCAGAACATTCTATGACCACATCAGACATCTTCTTAGCCACAATTCTCAACTTATCTTTAACTTCAAGCGAAGATGCATTAATCAAGAGAGGAACCGATTTAAAATCCACATCATAATCTTTTGTCAGTGTTTGCAACGGATATATAATACCATAGTTTTCAACAACTTGTAATATCGTAGAATTCTGTGTTCCTGAAGTATGAACCA
>JAZRNQ010000075.1:0-6813 GCA_045648285.1 Bacteroidales bacterium
TAAGGACAAACCTCAAGACCTCTATCACCGAATGAGAGTCAATGTAGATTTGTGTGAAGAATTAAATGTTAGCATCTATTCTTTTCCAATGAAATACCATCCAATTCGTGAAGAACACAGTCATGATAGAGATTACATTGGTGAACATTGGAATCGCAAATACATAAGAGCTGTTCAAGCAATTCTAAATGCCACTAAAGGAAAAATTGGTCGCGGTGTTTCTTTCTTCGAGAAGGCATTTGGTAAAGATGAAGAGGAATATCACAAGTTATTGGAAATGCCAGAAACAATGATTATTTACCGATACTTTTTTGAATGGTTAGGTCTTGAAGATGCCCGAATTATAGCAAAATCTATTTTGGGTAAAGATGATATTTGTGATAGTTCTGTGTCGTCCTGGTGGAATAAATTCAATGAATGTAAATCTACTCTAACAAACACAGAGTGGCAAGATTTATTAGATTTTATTCATAAAAGTGATTTTGATAGTCAATGTTATGTGCAACATCCATTGGCTCAACAGTTGCTCGAGTTTTACACAAACCATCGCAGAGCTATTATTGATGAAAAATCTGAGTTATATAAGTTAAAACAAGAGTATGATAAAAAACCTATTCATACTTTGAGAAGGACGCAATTAAATAGTGTTTTATAGTTGTATAAATTCTTATTCATATGAGATTTAATAAGTTTGATATTGGCGCAGAAATAATAGCTATTCTCACTAGAGGAATGTATCCTGACCCAAAAGATGCATTACGAGAGTATATTCAAAATGGCGTAGATGCTAAAGCGAATCATATAGATGTAAAAATCCGTCAAAATAATATTATAGTTCATGATAATGGCTATGGAATGGATTATCAAACTTTAAGAAAGGCCGCAAGAATAGGTGTGTCCGATAAGAATCCATCAAAAGATGTTGGTTTTATGGGCATTGGAATATATAGTGCATATCATTTGTGTGATAAGCTAACTATAACATCTAAAAAAGAAGGCAATACTCCCAATAAATTGACAATGAATTTTGCTGAGATGAAATCTATATTATCAGAGCAAAGAGTCTTAAGATTAAGTGGAGAGATTGATGGAGATCGCGTTATTGATTTGCAAACATTGCTAGAAACTTGTGTCAATATTACAGAACCAGACGAAGTGCAAACTCA
This sequence comes from Bacteroidales bacterium, assembly GCA_045648285.1. Taxonomy (GTDB): domain Bacteria; phylum Bacteroidota; class Bacteroidia; order Bacteroidales; family F082; genus Limimorpha. The sequence goes on from JAZRNQ010000075.1 coordinate 1,167, forward strand.
AGACTTTCCTAATACAGGAACACGAGTGGAATTGTCTGGAATTAGTGAATATTTTTATAGTGAAATATCAAATATTGATGTGACATCGAAATATCTTCAAGATGTATTACCTTTAAAATTTAATACCACATGCTTTACGCATGCAAATCTAATTGAAGAAAAAATTAACTATGCTTGTGAACGTAATTCAAGTTATTTTGAATCTGTTAATGTAACACTACAAGTAAATTCTCAAACAAGAGAATTATACAAGCCATATTCAGATACAGACTTTCACAATAACCAGGCTGAAGGTGAACCTCATATTCTTGAAATTAAAGATGATGATTTTTTCTATGGAGTAGCATGGGGATGTTTAAACTCTGAAAGAAGAAAAATTAAAAATAGCGATTTAAGAGGATTCCTTATTAGAAAACAGGGCTTTGCAATTGGACGCAGAGGTTCTGCTGTTAAACATTTTCCAAGAGGTAATACATTTTTTGATAGATATATCGGTGAAATTATTATAACAAACCCTAATTTGCTTCCTAATGCATCTCGCAATGATATTGAGTATTCGTTTATGAGAGAACGATTTTTCAATGCATTACTGACATGTACCACAGAGTTTGATAGTATAGCAAATACTTTCCAAGAGAATTGTAAAGCAGATGCTGTTCTTAATGATTTGATTGTAAATGTAAGAGAGATTAGTAACAAGGTTAATACTCGCTTACAGAATTCAGATGAATTATTAATTCTGTACACAAAACTTACCTCATACAAGAACACTCTTTCAGATCGTATTAGGTCTAGAAGGATTAGAGAAACACGTATGGATGAGGCGCAGGATTTGAACAAAAAGATTATTGCCTTAATGGATTATATCCAGGAACGTTTAACAATTAATGTCAATAAAAAAACTGGAAATAAACCTCCTCAAAAATCAACAAAAAAATCACCAGACTTTTCTGGATTTAAAGGTAAAGAGATATCACAAGATCCTAAATATGAGTCTTTGATGAGCCTAATTAATGATTTGGAATTCTCTTGTGATGAGAGAATCTATCATTTATTAGAAATAATAGATGAAAGATTCATTCAAGCATTAGCAAAAAATAAAGAGGAGTATTATTCTTTTTTACTTAACCTGAGGAACGAATTTCTTGATGAAGATTAACTATGCCTGATTTTAGTACACCTAACAAAGAATGTATAAGGCGATATTATAATAAACCCATTATTAAACGCTTAAAGGAGACATACAATTGTAATATGATTTATTATGGACTACCTTCTCCTGATGCAGAAGATATAGCAGAATGGATTGATTATATATCCAGTGTTGTAGCATTTCAATGTCGAGACTATGGAAATGTGTCAGACCCAGACCAACCTACGGATAAAGTGGATAAATTAATTGAGAAATTGAATGCATGGGAAGCGTCTGGTAAAATTGAAGATTATATTGTATATGATGGTTATATGGAAGAGGTCCTATTTAAAGGATTTGATAATTCCGCAAGTGGAAGCATAGATTACACTCATGATAATCATATTACGCTATTTAACTTAGATTTCTGTAATAGTATTACTTCTCCACAAGAATACATAACAAAAGATGGAGATAGGGTTTCAAAATTCAAATTAGAGTTGATTGATAAAATATTAGAATATCAATCAAAGGTGTCAAATCAATCTGATAAATTTGTTCTTTTTTTAACTGTGCAAGCTAGTTATGCAGGAGCAGATTTACACGATTATACAGAAGTCAATAAGCAATCAATGTCTAAATATAATTCTCATGACAGAAGGAAACATCTTGTGCTAAAACATTTTATTGAAGATTATTTGTATAGTATTATTAAGTCAAACAACTATATACCCCAATTTATGCCTACGGTATTTTATAAGGGTATTAATGATGTTGATATGATGCATTTTGCTGTAATGTGTGTGCGTCCACAGGAAGATAAAAAACATGGTGGTGTATTTGTTTATAATCAGAAATTAGCTGACATTACAGACTCATTGCCAATATTACCTGATCCTGATAATAATGCATTGAAAAAATTTGCAGATGATATAGATGGTATGAGCCATCCCGATTTGAATTTCATGCAGACATTTGTGCAATCAAGGAATGTATCCTCATATTGGAATGATTGATATATTATAATATCTATAAAGATGAAAGACTCTTCTGAAAACCTTTATAAAACTTACATGATGCAAAGTATAAAATAGTGGTATAGGTAAATTATGAATAAAGATAATAATATCCAATCAAATAACAATATCCCCAAATTACAATCGCCTTTTGAGCAACTGCGTGAAGTGGATGTTGAGGGCAAGGAATGGTGGAACTCGCGTAAGTTGGCGCGTGTGATGGGTTACGGTAAGTACTGGAACTTCGAACGTGTTATGGCGAAGGCCCAAGCCTGGGTGACACAGAAGGGTTATCATCTCGGAGAGCATTTTACTGAGTTTGTTGAGATGGCAGAACTTGGTAATGGTGGTGTGCGTGAAGTGACGAGCGTAAAACTATCTCGAGCTGCATGTATGGCTATTGCTATGAATGCAGATCAAAGGAAGGAAATGGTAAAAGTTGCACAGGAGTACTTCTCAACCACAATGACGAGTGATGTTGCAATTCGTAGTATGGAATCTACCATTCTTCTTTATAAGGGAACGCGTGGAAAGGCTCAGGTGCAGGTCATCTTTGATACTAATACGTTCTGGTTGTCTCAACAGAGAATGGCTGAATTGTTTGGGGTAACTGTACCTAATATTGTTTATCATTTACAACAAATAGAAGCTAGTGGAGAAATACATTTGTCCGATGCAATTAAAAAAATTTTAATACCTTCGGACAAATGGTCTGGTGAGGTTCTTATGTACAACCTTGATGTGGTAATAGCTGTAGGTTATCGTGTAAATAGTTACGAAGCAACGCAGTTCCGCATATGGTCAACTCAAATTCTGAAAGAATACCTAACTAAGGGCTTTGTGCTTGATGATGAGCGACTAAAGGGTAAAAATGTCTTTGGAGCAGACTATTTTGATGACTTGCTTGATCGTATTCGTGAGATACGTCTTTCAGAACGTCGTTATTATCAGAAGATTACTGATATATATAGCGAATGTAGTGCTGATTACGATCGTGATAGTGAAACGACAAAGCTATTCTTCAAAATGGTACAAAATATGATGCATTATGCCGTGACAAAGCAGACTGCTGCGGAAATAATCTATGATCGTGCAGATGCTGAACGTCCTCACATGGGACTCACAACATGGAAAAATGCTCCAGATGGAAGAGTTATCAAGTCAGACGTTACGATAGCCAAGAATTATCTGAGTGAAAAAGAAGTTGATGCATTAAATAGGTTGAGCAGTGCTTTCATAGATATTGCTGAGCAACGTGCTGAAGACCATATTTTAATGACAATGGCAGATTGGAAAAATCTTCTAGGCAGGTATATGGAACTTAACAATCGAGCGTTGCTTCCTGATGCAGGACGTGTTACACATGAGCAAGCAGAACAAAAAGCTTTAACGGAATATGAGAAGTTTAGGGTCATACAGGATAGAGAAATCATGAGTGACTTTGATCGTCAACTGAAAACGCTTTTTGATGGTAGTGAACCCAAAGTTTGATCTTTATTCCAACAAATCTCCCCAATAGCGGCAAGAAAACACTATTGGGGAGATTATTATTCATAGCTATTGTTCAAACAATTTAGGTACTATTATCACCATCCCAATACCGAAAGTGGCCATCCCGATACTCCACCCGAAAATCTTCCAGAGTAAGTTTGAGTTTAGCAAATGAATATTGGCTGCTATGGTGCAGATGAAAAAACAGAAGAGGGTGACAAGGCAAATGACTGAAATGTAGAATACGCGTGACGGCACTCTGATTCTATCTTCATCTTTATGTTCCTTCATTCGGGCCTCGAATTTGTAGTACTGAACATCTATTTCATTGCTGAGTTTACTGACCAAGCTATTCCCTAAATCCTCTGTTTGCTTCAAGGTTGTACTGGCTATTTTGTACTCGTAATGTTGTACGGCATTTGCCAGTTTCTCAAGACTTGTACGCATTTCATGTATATTATCGTTCAGCTTCATGAGTTCTTCGGAATTAACCTTCAGAAGTTTGTTTTCTTCTTCATAACGTTCCCGATATTCTTGATTGGTACGGGCATCGGCACTCTCAATCTCTGCCGAAAAATCAAATTTCTTTTTCATAAGCTATCGTCTGAATCCGGTTTTAGGTTTCTTTCCCAATGAGCGACTGGCGGCAAGTGCGCATTTACGTGCCCACTTCAGGTCGTCATCATCTTTATCTCTCCATGGCAGATCGCTTTGTGAACCTCCACCGCAACTGCCAACATTTACATCCTGAGCAGTAAGCAAGCCGACAAAAATAGAAACAGCCATATCGGTAAGTTCCTGAGCATTGCTGATAAATCGGTAGTCGAATTCATCATCAAACATCGTAAGCACCTTCTCAGGGATATAGAATCTATGTTCATCTCCATTGGTGGTAAGGCGATAAGGAACTGTACCATGTTCATATTGAGTGTAGCCAACACTGGGCCTCGTTACAGATTTAGACTCGCGCATTCTTTGTGGCTGATTGCTTTCGGGATGTTCTTTCATCCAAGTCTGATAGAGCTTAGAGGCCATTAGGTTTCTACCTACACCCAATTCGGATGCCTTGTATCTGGCATTCCCTTTTTGAAGGATATAACCACGAAGGATATTTTTACTATCTCTTCGTTCAAAGACAGAATATCCTTTTCGGATGAGAGCTGCCTTGTAATCCATCCACGACCATGAGGACATGCCTCGGATGATCTCCATGCAGTCATTGTTTACTTGGTGAATGTTGTTGTTCCTTACCTGTGCTGCCGTTGTCCAGCCTCTGCGTAAGGCTATCTGTTCGGCTGCACGCTGTGCCCGAAGGTGGATATGGTGATCGTTGTTTATATTGCCATCTTCATCCACTCGGCATACAGCGCCATGTAGATGTGGTACTCCGCCATTGGATTCGGTATGCAGCCACACTGTATATTTGCTATTCATTAGGTGTGTCTGATTGGAGATGACTTTGCCGTTCTTGTCCTGAATCTTTTGCTTGTCAAACTCGGCAAGAAACTCCAGCCAAAGGTCTTTCCAATCGGCAGGAGTGAAGTACTTGGTATGTTCAGCTGACGGGCTCAACTCTATTCGGATGACCGAATTCTTCATGTTCTTGTACGCTGAGAGTGTAAACAACATGGAGTTCCAGATTCCCATTGCATCAAGATGAGAGGGAAGCAGATTATCCATAATCCGATGAATCTTTTCGGGATGCTTTTTGTTGTGAGATTCACCTGTGATGTAACAGATACCGTTTATCCCGTGTGATATTGCTTTGGCCTTTGCGATCATAAGTCTTCGGTTTTGGTGTTGGACGGAACATTGTTAGGCACTCTCACGCTTTCGAGGAACTGGCAAACAGCTTCAGCTACATCTTCAAGTTTTTGAAGCCAACCGACCATGAAAGGTATCTGGTTGAACATGGCCAAGCGTTGCTTATTGTTCATTCCATGCAAGGCGGATACGTAATTCACCAAATCTGCTCGACAGTTATCCAGGTTCTGTAAGAGGAGAGACT
>JAZRNQ010000076.1:0-20486 GCA_045648285.1 Bacteroidales bacterium
CAAAGACTCAAAGTTTCTCTGCGACTTTGTGACTCTGCGACTCTGCGACTTTAAAAAAACTCTGAACTTTGAACTTTGAACTTTGAACTCTGACTTATTGACGCAAAGACGCAAAGACGCAAAGACTCAAAGTTTCTCTGCGACTTTGTGACTTTGTGACTTTAAAAAATCCCTCAGTTCCTCAATTCCTCAGTTCCTCAATTCCTTAGTTCCTAACTCCATGACTTTGCGTCTTAGGAAAGATTTTGTTTTTCTCAAAAAAATTATTAACTTTACACGCTCAAAAAAAGTAAAAAAAAGACAACAATTAAAAACAAAATTTAACTAAACAAAAATGCTTATGAGAAAGAAAATTATTCTTTTAATGATGCTTCTGGCAATAGTCGGAGGCTTGAATCTAAATCAACTTAGAGCGCAACAAACAGTAACATTTAATTTTAATGACGGCTCATTGGCTGAATGGAATAAGTTCCAAGGTCCTGGCGCATATTCTGAAACATGGCAAATAACACCTTATTCTAATAATTACTACAAAGGTGTGGACAATACTAATTGTTTGGTTTCAATGTCCTATGATTTAATGTATGGTTCTACATATAAACCTAATGACTACATAGTTACCAAAACAGCATACCAAATAACTGCTGAATCAACAATATCATGGCAGGTGAAAGCTCCATATAGCGCAGGAGAGTATTATGAAGTAGTCGTTTCACTTGACAATGTAGAGTGGAACTCAATCTATAGTGAAACTACAAATGCATCTTCTATGCAAACAAGAGAAGTGCCATTAAGTGGATATGCAGGACAAACCTTATATGTTGGCTTCCGTCACTTTAGAGAAAAAGCCGATACAAACGCATCTCATATTTGCATCGATGACGTAGTTTTGTCATCAGTCATACCAGGAGGAACTGGGGGGGGCGAAACTCCAGATCCTGAGCAGCCTGCAGTTCCTGCAGCTCCTGTAGCTAATGCAATAGGAGGACAAGAAATCATTACTCTTACATGGAACTTCGTTGATGGTGCTACTTCATATAATATTTACTCTGACGGCGTCTTGATTGCCGAAGGCTTAGAAGCTAATAATTACACAGCGGATGGCTTGCAAATGGCAACAGGATTCTGCTTTACTGTAACAGCTGTTAACGAAGTAGGTGAAAGCGCACATTCAGAACCAGCTTGCGCTACTACATTAGCTCCTGTTCCTGCTACTCCTGAAAACCTCACAGCAACAGACGTTGACGAAAACTCAATAACATTATCATGGTCTCCTTCAGAATATGCTACAAACTATGACATTTTTGATAGAAATTACGAAAAAGTAGCTACTGGCCTTACAACAACATCATACACAGTGACAGGTCTCAATGCTGAAACAGAATACTGTTTCATGGTGACTGCAACCAACAACGCTGGAGCTTCTCAAGCTACTGAATCATTATGCGTTGAAACAGCAGCATTCGTAGTTCCTGAAGGTCCTCAGACATATACAATAGGTAGCGGCACAGGAACTACATCATCTTTACCTGTTCATATGTATTACACCTACTCTTACTCACAACAAATCTATACAAAAGAGGAAATCAACTTTGTCCCTGGCGTGATTTCTAAAATAGCTTTCAAACAAAAGAGCAATTACCAATTTACACGTTCTATAAAAATATATATGATAAATACTGAGAAAGGAGCATTCTCAAGTAAGACAGACTGGGTAGATGTAACAGCTTCAGACCTCGTTTATGATGGTACAATTAGCACCACATCTCAAGACAATTGGCTGGAAATAGCTTTGGATAATAGCTTCTTGTATGAAGGTAATAATATCTTATTATGTGTTCAAGATTATACAGGTATCGATAACAGCAGTTTTAATTTTTACGCTTATTCAACATCAAACCGTGCGTTGAATAAGTATAGTTGGTATGATCAATATACTCCTGAAAACATAGGAAACTATGAAGGAATATTGCAAGATTTCAACAACCAATTGCAATTCGTTATCGAAGCAGCCGACAACGAAACACCTGCTGTTCCTGCTAATCTCTCAGCTACTGCTATCAACCATGAGTCTATAAAATTGACATGGGATGCTGCAGATAAAGCTAAAGGATACAACATCTATAATGGCGAAGGCGTAAAAGTAGGCTCAACAAGCTCAACAGAATTTACAGTGACAGGCCTTGCTGAAAAAACAGAATATTGTTTCACTGTGAAGTCTGTACGTTTCTCAAACGAATCTGCAGCTTCTGAAGCAGCTTGCGCTACAACAAAGAAAGCTCCAGTAATATTTACATTAAATGACAGCTATGGCGACGGCTGGAACGGCGGATATCTTGATATACAATTTGACAATGGCGAAGAGCCTGTAACTCTGGGACTTACTGAAGGATCTACAGCAAGTTATACCATTGATATTTTAGACAACACTAATGTTAAAGTAACATTTTATGCAGGTAATTATCCAGAAGAATGTTCTTATATCATAACAGTTGGTGGTAAAAACATCTATTCAAGCTCAGGTTTATCAAATGGTGATACTTATGAATTCTATTTAGGAGCACCAAGACCAGAAAATCTAGTTGCAACAAAAGATAAGCTTCATTATGGCGAAACGACAACAATTACATGGGATGCTTTAGATGGAGCTGTAAGCTATAACATCTATAACGGAGGAGAAATAATAGGCAACACAGAAGAAACAACATACGAATTGTCTAACCTACCTGCAAACTTCAACCCTGGCAACGCTATAGCAGTAACAGCTGTTCTTGAAGACGAAAGCGAATCAGGCAAGAGTGCTGCTGTTAGAATAAAAGTGGCAGGTTCATTCCCTCTTACAATTAAAGTCACTAACCTTGACGAAGAACCTTTAGCTGGTGCATCAGTAACTATCGAAGGTTATGATGAATTCGAAGAACAAGTGTCTTACGAAGAAGTCACAGATGAAAATGGTGAAGTAAATATAGAAAACATGCCTATGTTGGCAGAATATTATTATTCATATTCAATTAATGTAGAGCTTGCTCCATTCATGAGTAAATATGAATATGTACTACAAACGGAATTATCATACAACACAGCATATACAAAAGATATAATGATGGAGTTGCAAGGTGTTTATGTTAATACTGACAAAGATTCTTATGATGCAGGTGAACCTATAGTAGTGGCATGGGATGGCATTGAAGCTAGCTCTCTCTTGGGATATAATGTATATTTAGATAAAGAGGGTGAACCTATCAATGAGGCATTATTGGAAGAGACTATATTTGTAATTGAAGAGGGTCTTGATGAAAGTCATTCTATTTATGTAGTTGCCGTTTATGAAGAAGGCAGATCAGATTATGCTGAAAAATGGATTGATATCAACGCTTATGGAACTATCAGCGGTACTGTCACTGACGGCATTAATCCTATCAAGAACGCAGAAGTTGTAGTAAAAGTACGTTTAGATTATTATACTGAGAGAAGTTATACCTTCATGACTAATGAAGAAGGATATTTCACTGGAAATGTTCCATGCAGTTATGATGAAATTAGTGCCACAATTTCAAAATTCGGATATGAAAGCCAAACTGTAAGCGAAATTTATCTAGACGAAAATGGTGATTCATACGATTGCGAAACAATAGTATTGCAAGAAGTATCAGCTACACCTGCTCAAATCAGCAATGTTGTTGCAGAAAACGGCAAGGTAAGCTGGAACGCTGAATACGACAACTATAATGTATATAGAAAAGATATCGCTACAGAAAATGTAACAAGACTTGGCAATTCATCTTCAGAAGAATATACAGACCAAGAATGGGCAGACATCAACAACGGAACATATCAGTATGGTGTCAGCACATTGATGTCAGGCGATTATGGCGTAGTATATGAAGAAGGCTTTGAAAACAGTCCTACAATTAATGCAACTGGTAATGGTTATTGTTACGTTAGTTCTAGTTATTATAGTGGTTCCTATGGATTGTGGTTTAATTATATAACTTCTGGCAGCCACTATGTGATTATGCCATGGCAAGTCAATCCAGAAGGAGCAAGTTTGTCATTCTGGTATTACACATCACCATGGAATTCTTATATTGATATTATGAGAGTCCACTATTCAACAACACCAGACATCTCTTCATTGACTGAGATAGGCACGGGTTACAGCAGTGAATCATGGGCTTATGCCGAGATAGATTTGAGTGGCATAGAAGAAGATATGATTTATATTATATTCGAACAAGAGGGACACAATTCCAATGGTTCTTGTTTAGATGACATCAAGATTACTGGCATTACTCAAACAGAATCAGAAGTGGTATGGTCAGAAAATATTGTCAAGAATGATGCTAATGTATTCACAGGCATAGCAGATTGGTCAACAGCAGCTAACTGGAGCAATGGCGTTCCAGCAGCTGGTGAAAGCGTATTCATCGAAGGTGATGTTACAATCTTATCAGATGTTGTTGTAAATAACATTACAATCAAAGAAGGTTGCGTAACAATAGACAATGCAGCTTCTCTTACTGTAGAAGGCACATTAATTAATAATGTAGCAGAAAACCTTGTCATCAACGATGGCGCACAAATCTTCCAAACCACAGAAGGCGTTCCAGCAACATTCGTAATGAACATCGACACTCCTTCAACATGGGGTAATGTTAAAGACGGTTGGCAGTTCATCGCATCACCATTCACCGATGCTTCAATACATACATTCGGAATGGCAGAAGGCGACTACGACTTATACAAATATGAAGGAAATTACGACTTAGAATGGATAAACTACAAACAAAATGCTAGCTCTTTCGAATACTATAACATATTTAAACCAGGTACAGCTTACTTAGCTTCATACGAAAGTGCCGAGCAATTTGTAATGAAAGGCACTCTCAACCATGAAACAAGCTTCTTTACTGAATACTTAAACTACGACTTCGAAGGAGATAAAGCCCTCAGAAACTTCCACCTCCTCGGCAACCCATTCCCATTCGATATGGATTGGAGCAAGGTTACAACAGTAGACATGGCAGAAGGTTATGCTATCATCAATGCTGAAGATGGTTCATACGAATACAAGACATCAGGCAGCATCCCTGTCGGTGACGGTTTCTTCGTAAAAACAATATATCTTGACAACAGATTCTCATACGACCATAATACTGTTTACAGAGGACAAAAAGAAAAAGCTAACAGCATCAATGTTATCGCTTCTGGCAAAGCTGGCAAAGACAACGTTGTAGTTAACTTCGCTGGTCAAGCTGAAGGCTTCGACAAATTACAAAACTTCAACGATGCTATCGCTACAGTCTACGTTTCAGAAAACGGCAAGAACTACGGTATCGCTAACGTTGACGAAAACACAACTGAAGTAGAACTCAACTTCAATGCTAAAGAAATGGGTAACTACACAATCAGATTAGACCTCAACGGTGAATTCCAAGCAGTTACTTTAGTAGACCGTTTCACAGGCGTTGAGACAGACATGCTTGAAGACGAATACACATTCACAGCTACAGGCAACGACAACGTTAATCGTTTTGTTATTAAATTAGTCAACGGCCAAGAGCCAACAGCTAACAGCCAGTTTGTATACCAAAGCGGTGAAGAACTCATCCTCTCAATCGAAGGTTCAGTACAAATCGTTGACATGTTAGGTCGCGTAGTTTACAGCAACGAACATGCAAACGGTGACAACAGAATCGACGTAAGCGAATTCAACGACGCATCATACGTTGTAAGAGTAGTTAACGAAGAAGGTGTTAAGGTTCAAAAGATAATTTTATAAAATAGTGTAGAGTGTAAAGTGTAGAGTGTAGAGTAGTTTGAAGATAAACTTACAACTGCTCTAAACTCTCAACTCTCAACTCTCAACTCAAAAAAGGAAAAAAATGAAAAAGATAATATTAGCAATAGCATTATTCGCTGCTGTCGGTGCAAACGCACAGAGCGATGGTTTCTTCAGATACAGCAATGTTGAAGAACAAAGAACATCAAATAGCGAATGGGGCACAATGCCATCAATGATTGGTCACGGTTTAAACACCGACCAAGATGGTGACTCAGCACCACTCGGTTCAGGCTTGTTACTCCTCGGAGGCATGGCAGTTCTTTACGCATCACGTAAGAGAAAATAATTATAGGGACGCGATTCATCGCATCCTAATATAAATTGAAGAAGGAGATACTGAGAAGTAGCGCCTTTTTTTTGAACTCTGAACTAAGGCTATTGGCTGTTGGCTGTTGGCTTTTGGCTGACCGGTCGCTGGGCTTGTCGAAGCGCCGAGCTTTGCCTTCGACAGGCTCAGGTACCTCTGGAACTTTGAACTTTGAACTATGAACTTTGAGCTCTGACTTATTGACGCAAAGACTCAAAGACTCAAAGTTTCTCTGCGACTTTAAAAAAACTCTGAACTTTGAACTCTGAACTTTGAACTCTGAACTTTGAACTCTGACTTATAGACGCAAAGACTCAAAGACTCAAAGTTTCTCGCGACTTTGTGACTCTGCGACTCTGCGACTTTAAAAAAACTCTGAACTTTGAACTCTGAACTTTGAACTCTGACTTATAGACGCAAAGACTCAAAGACTCAAAGTTTCTCGCGACTTTGTGACTCTGCGACTCTGCGACTTTAAAAAATCCCTCAGTTCCTCAATTCCTCAGTTCCTCAATTCCTAACAAAAAAAAATGTTGTCATATTGTCTCCAAAAAGGTTTTATAGTCTTTTTCCCCCCTAAAAAAATCTTTAGCCATTAGCCTTTAGTCATTAGTCTTTTTATTATATTTGCAGAAACGTAAAAAAAATAACGTCATGCAAAAGATAATATCCCCTTCCCTGCTATCAGCAGATTTTCTTCATTTAGCAGACGACATCAAGATGTTGAATGAAAGTCAAGCAGATTGGTATCACCTCGACATCATGGACGGCGTGTTCGTACCAAACATCTCTTATGGTATTCCTGTCGTTCAAGCCATCAGCAAAATGGCTACAAAACCTCTCGACGTTCACCTCATGATCGTCGATCCTGACAGATATTTCGATGCATTTAAAGAAGCTGGCGCAAGCATAATAACATTTCATTATGAAGCATCTACTCACGTTCATCGTTCTGTACAGAAGATAAAGTCACTCGGCATCAAGGCTGGCGTGGTTCTCAATCCTCATACTCCGGTGTCTGTTCTCGAAGACATCTTAGGCGATTTAGACCTCGTATTGCTCATGTCGGTGAACCCAGGCTTCGGCGGACAGAAGTTCATCGAACGTACATATTCTAAGGTAGAAAAGTTGCGCGAGATGATAGACAAGAACGGATACAACACGCTCATCGAAGTGGATGGCGGCGTCAACACAGAGAACGCTTCTAAGCTGTTCGCAGCTGGTGCCAACGCTCTCGTCGCTGGTAACGCTGTATTCAAATCTGAAGACCCAAAGAAGACTATTGAACTTTTAAAATCATAAACTTAAAATCAAAAATAACTAATATGAACGAATGTGTTTTAAATCTCACACCAGAATGCGTATGGAAAGAGTTCCACGCTATTTTGGCTGTGCCACGTCCTTCAAAGAAAGAAGGCAAGATGGTAGAATATCTCATCAACTGGGCTAAAGAACATAAGGTAGAATATATAGTAGAAGAATGCGGCAACGTTATTATGAAAGCTCCTGCAACACCAGGCTTCGAAGACCGCAAGACTATCATCTTACAAGCTCATACCGACATGGTATGTGAGAAAAACAGCGATAAGGTACACGACTTTGAAAACGACCCTATCGAAGCTGTCATCAAAGGCGATTGGCTCCATGCTAACGGAACAACATTAGGTGCTGACGACGGCATCGGCGTAGCAGCAGCTCTCGCTGTCATCGCTGACCCTACAGTACAACACGGTCCTATCGAATGTATCTTCACCGTTGACGAAGAGACAGGTCTCACTGGCGCAGAGAAACTCGACCCTAAAGACTTCAGCGGACGTATCTTATTGAACCTCGACTCTGAAGACGAAGGCGAAATCTTCATCGGATGTGCAGGCGGCATGGACACCATCATCAAGGTTTACTACAAGATGGAACCAGCTCCAAGAAGAAACGTTGCTTATAAAATTATGGTCAGCGGACTCAAAGGCGGTCACTCAGGCGACGACATCAACAAGAACCTCGCTAACGCTAACAAACTGTTGACTCGTATCTTATGGCAAGGCGCAAACGAATTCGACCTTAGAATATACGATATCCAAGGCGGTAACTTACGTAACGCTATCGCACGTGAAGCTATGGCAGTAGCTTTCGTACCAGAAGAATTCCAAGCTGAGTTTGAAGAATTCGTCAAGGTCATGGAAGAAAACTTCCGCAGAGAATATCAAGTGACAGAACCAGGTCTCAGCGTTAAAGCTGTCATCGAAGAAACACAACCAGAACTCGTCATCGACGAAATGACACAGTTCGACTTGTTGAACGCACTCTACGCTTGTCCTCACGGCGTCATCGCAATGTCACAGACAATTCCTAACTTCGTAGAGACATCAACAAACCTCGCTTCTGTAAAGAAAAAAGAAGGCTTCTTCTTCATCCAGACATCACAACGCAGCTCTATCGAGTCTTCAAAAGAGGACGTAGCTAACATGGTAGAAGCTGTCTTCAACCTCGCTAACGCTGAAGTATTACATACCGACGGCTACCCAGGCTGGACACCAAACCCAGACTCAGAAATCCGTAAGGTCGCTGAAGAATGTTACAAAAACCGTTTCGGCGTAGAACCTAAAGTCAAGGCTATCCACGCAGGTTTGGAATGTGGCTTGGTAGGTGACAAAATCGCTGGCATGGATATGATTTCATTCGGTCCTACCCTCCGCGGCGTACACTCACCAGACGAAAGAATAGAAATCCCTACAGTACAGAAATTCTGGGACTTCTTGAAAGATATTTTAGTTAATGCACCAAGAAACTAGTTGAGAGTGTAGAGTGTAGAGTGTAGAGTGTAGAGTTGAGAGTGTAGAGTTGAGAGTAGTTCATCTCATAAACCTTAAACTTTAAACTTTCAACTACTTTCAACTTTCAACTACTTTAAACTCTAAACTCTAAACTTTCAACTACTTTAAACTATAAACTTTAAACTATAAACTTTATTAAAATGAGCATAAGAAACTTAGAACCAAAAGGATTGTGGGAAAGCTTCTATGAATTGACACAGATTCCACGTCCATCAAAGAAAGAAGAGAAAGTCGTTGCTTTCTTAAAACAATTCGGAGAAAACTTAGGTCTTGAGACCATAGTAGATAAAGTTGGCAATGTCATCATCCGCAAGCCAGCAACACCTGGTTACGAAAATCGTATGGGCGTTGTATTGCAAGCACACGTCGACATGGTTCCACAAAAGAACTCAGACAAAGTACATGACTTTGAAAAAGACCCTATCGAGACACGTATCGTTGACGGCTGGGTTAAAGCTAACGGCACAACATTAGGCGCTGACAACGGCGTTGGTGCAGCAGCAGCAATGGCTGTATTGAAAGACAACACATTGGTTCATGGTCCTATCGAAGTCCTCTTCACCGTTGACGAAGAAACAGGTATGACAGGTGCTAACGCTTTAGAACCAGGCGTCTTGAAAGGCGACATCCTCATCAACACCGACTCAGAAACAGAAGGTGAACTTTATGTTGGCTGCGCTGGCGGTATCGACACATGTGGCTACTTCACACCTAAATTCGAAGAAGTACCTGCAGGTTCAAAGGCTTTCCAATTAGTCGTTAAAGGATTAAAAGGCGGTCATTCAGGCATGGACATCATCTTAGGCCGTGCCAACGCTAACAAAGTGATGAACGCTTTATTATTGAAAGCTACAGAAAAATTCAACGCAAGAGTAGCTGACATCCAAGGCGGCAGCTTACGTAACGCTATCCCACGCGAATCATTCGTGACAGTGACAGTTCCAGAAAACAAAGCTGAAGAATTAACAGCTTTCGTAGCAGAATTCGAAGCTCTCGTCAAAGAACAATTCGCTGCTGTTGAACCAGAGATGAGCATCACTATCGTTCCTGCAGAAATGCCAGCTAAGGTCATCGACAAACAAACTATCGCTAACTTAATTGAAGCAGTTGCAAAATATCCTAACGGCGTTATCGCTATGTCAAAAGACTTTGAAGGAACTGTAGAGACATCATCAAACTTGGCTATCGTTAAGTTAGAAGGCGACCATATCATGACAGCTTCATTACAACGCAGCTTGGTAGACGCAAGCAAAGACGAACTCGCAGCAGAAATGCGTAAAGTATTAGAAAGCTGTGGCGCAAGAGCTGAGTCAACAGGTTCATATCCTGGTTGGAAACCAAACATCAACTCTATCATATACAACACAATGAAGAAAGTATATGAAGAAAAATATGGCAAGACACCAAAGACAATGGTTATCCACGCAGGTTTGGAATGTGGCATCTTAGGTTCAAAATATCCTAACTGGGATATGGTTTCATTCGGACCAACATTGGTATTCCCACACTCACCTGACGAAGCACTCAAGATTGACACAGTGCCATTGTTCTGGGAATTCTTGACAGAGACATTGAAGAACGTTCCTGTGAAATAAGACCACAAGTCAACAAGTCAACAAGACTACAAGTAGAGACGCATTATGATGCGTCTCTATTTTTATGCGTAATATTTTATTTTCATTCGTACAGCACTACTTTTTGTAGTTCTTTTTTCGTCAAAAAAATTAACAAATGAGTTGACACAAGTAAAAACGCATAAGTCATTTTATATAACTCATTGTTTTATAACAAAATAAATATTATTATTTTTTTTCATAAAATCTTTTTTCTTTAAGATTTTTTTACTACTTTTGCAACTCAATTTAAAGGGAAAATTAAGAAGAAAAAATACATAAGACAATGAAACGCACATTTCAACCATCAAACAGAAAACGTAGAAACAAACACGGCTTCAGATCAAGAATGTCAACAGCCAATGGTCGTAAAGTTTTAAAAGCACGTCGTGCTAAAGGCAGAAAGAAACTCACAGTTTCTGACGAATATTAATTCTTAGGCCGTACCTAATAAGATTATTTAAGGTTAGAAAATCCGATCAATCAATTTGGTCGGATTTTTTATTTGAGTCTTCAATCTGAAGCATCATATCAGGAAACTTGAACGTACTAGCTTTAGTGATGCTCTTATTCAACTCGTATCCTATCAAGATTAAAATACAGTTGAAATAAATCCAGATGACGAAGATAATCAAACCACCGATAGAACCGTAGAGAAGGTTGTAAGTCGAGATGTTTGATATATAGAAATTAAACAACATTGTTCCCACAATAAACAAAGCTGTAAACAGAATAGAGCCTGGAGTGAACAGCTTGAACTTCTTGCTACGAGGATTGCCGAAATGATAGAGCAAGGACATCGCCACCAACAAGGCAAAGACTACAATCAGCCAACGAAGCATGTTTATCATAAAGACAGTGAAGCCGCTATAGAAATGCATCTTGACAAAAAGTATTGGCAGCAGCTTCTGTCCTACTGTTATCAAGACTATGGAGATAAGCAGCAACAGAACAAACATCAGCATAACGAGTATGGAATATATCTGTTGTTTCATAAACGACACCTGTCCGAATTCCTTGTCGCCCATGTTAAATCCTCTGAAGAAAGAACTCACCGCGCTGGTGCTGAAATAGAATGCCAGCAAAAGACCGATTGACATAAGTCCGCCATGTTCTATCGACATAATCTGATTTATCGTTGAAGAAACGCTTTCATAAGTGCCTGGAGGAAGTATAGTCTGTAGAGCTTCCAGAACATTAGTCGTTACATTCTGAAGCGGAAAATACGGTATCAAAGTGAATAAAAACAAAATCGTAGGAAAGAGTGCTAGAAACACATAGAAAGCAACAGCAGCAGCTCTGTCGATGAGATTGACTTGTGTAAAACCTCTGATAAAATAAACCAAAACATCATACAAAGGCACGCCCTCAAAACCAGGGATGACGACCATCCTCAACACCGATTTGATACGAGCAATCAGATTTTCTATATATTTCTTTATCCTTGCGACTTTATCTTTCATAACTATTTCAACAATTGAGACACAATAATTCCGAGATAATTACCAACAGCATAACCTATAACACCAACAGCAATTCCTGTTATGATAACCTTCTTGTTCTTCATGCTTTCAGCAATCATTGGAACAAATAAAGGAGAATTTATCAAGGCAACTGATGTTATCACCATGGTGTCAGAATCGACTTTTAATATCTTGGATAATATTATTGACAATACTAAGGAACAGAAAATCACGAATGCGATATAAGCAATGATATTTGCGCCAGCACGATAATCTATTGCAGTCACATCGACCATCGTTGCAACTACGAGACTGAATATCAAGACGAGATACATTCCTGCATCGTAGCTCTTTTCCATCTTTCTCACAAAAGGTAAAAATGAAGCGGCAATAGATAATGTAGTCATAGTCAAGATGAGAACCAACATATTGTCTACTTTACCAGAGATGAGCAGACTCACGCCCATGCCTATACCTACTATTAATATAGCAAGACCTAATGCACCTAATGTTTTAGGGAAATGTTTTTTGGTAAAAATATCAGAATAAGACAACTCTGAACCTTGAACCTTGAACTCTGAGCTATCTTCTTGTTGTCTTGTTGTCTTGTTGTCTTGTTGCCTTAAAAAAAGACGAAAGACTTTAATCCCAAACGACATCAAAAATACCAGATAAACAAAACTAATAATCATGTCGAAAGTATGGACGAAGATATAAGTTTCAGCATCGACATTGAGAGCTATTTTCAAACTTGCGAGGTTCGGTGTTCCGCCGGTATATACTCCGACCAAAAGACCAGCTATTTTTTCAAATCCAGTCTGATTATCATTGAAGATATAAAAACCTATGATATCGACAACAAGGACAGAGACGAGACCTATACAAAGAGCGGTCACAGCCTTTTTCAGCTTCCAGTTTTTAAAGTCGCAGCCAAAGAGAATCATAGGGAAAGCGAGAAGTATCATCACGCTGGTAAGACCATCTTGGATTCCTTTAAGCGACTCCCCTAACCCGAGAGGAAAAAACACTAAGTTTGAAATAAGAATACCGACAATATAAAGCAATAATATCTCACCTATCTTATTCATCACCGATGATTTTCTGCACAGATAAATTATCAGAGAAGGAAATGTGAAATAAAATAAAATCGATAAAATCTGAATCATAAAAATATTTTTTGCGAAGATAAGAAAAAAGACTACAAGTCAACATGACAACAAGGCAACAAGTTTTATTTAATGACAAATAATAATCATATTTATTAAACAAAATCTCAAAAAAAACATTATATTTGTTGGTAAATAATATTTACAAATGGAACATCGAATATCACATGAAGGTATAATTACAGCAATAGACAATGACAATGTTGAAGTCAAGATTTTATCGAAGAGTGCATGTGCGTCGTGCAATATCAAAGGTGCGTGCAATATGTCGGAGATGAAGGAGAAAATTATCAGCATCAGCACGCCAAAAGCCAATGATTTTCAAATAGGACAAAACGTCATGGTGAGCATGGGTTTAGGACAAGCCAACAGAGCTGTCATCTTCGCATACGTCATTCCAACTATCATATTATTTTCCATGATATTCATTCTCAACTTCCTTAAAGTGGAAGAAGGTCTTAACGCATTGATTTCAATAGGTTCATTGATTCCATATTATCTCATTTTATTTCTTTTCAAGGATAAAATGAAACGCAAATTCGAGTATGAAATTCATTGAAAAATAATGTCATTTCAATGAGATTTTATTATTATTTTTGTACAATATTTTTCATCATCAAAAAAGCATTATTGTGAACGACATTTTACTCTATTCTCTCATTGTACTAGGAGTCTTGGGAGGCATTTTAGCGGTTATCTTATACATAGTCGCTCAGAAGTTCAAGGTAGAAGAAAATCCATTGATTGACGAAGTTGAATCCACTCTTTCCGGTGCCAACTGTGGAGGATGTGGTTTCGCTGGCTGTCGTGCTTTTGCAGAGGCATGTGTCAAGTCGGCTCACGACAAGAACAACCTTAGCGGATTAAACTGCACCAGTTCTGACATGTCGAAAGTAGCTGCAGTATTAGGTCTTACCGTTGAAGTAGCAGAGCCTACCATCGCCGTAGTTCGTTGTAATGGAACATGCGAGAACGCACCAAAGAAGACACATTATGAAGGAGCAGACATCTGTGCTTTTGCTCACACTTTATATGCAGGAGGCAGCGGATGTCCTAACTCATGTCTCGGTCTCGGCGACTGCGTAAAGAAATGTGCCTTCGACGCTATACATATCGACAAGGAAAAAGGCATTGCCGTCGTTGACGAAGACAAATGCGTTGGTTGCGGAACATGTACCAAAGCATGTCCTAGAGGCATCATAGAGATTCGTCCTAAGGGCAAGAACAACCGTAGAGTCTATGTCGATTGCGTCAATACAGAGAAAGGTGCTATCACAATGAAGAATTGTAAGGTTGGATGTATCGGCTGTCAGAAATGTCTCAAAGAATGTCCTTTTGAGGCTATCGAGATGCGTGGTACTTTAGCATATATCAATCCTGACAAATGTAAGTTGTGCCGCAAGTGCGTCGACGTTTGTCCTAGAGGAAGCATCTTGGCTGTCAACTTCCCACCTCGCAAGCCAAAAGTAGAAGTAACAGAATCAGTAAATAACGAAAGTAAAGAATAAGCGTATGAATCCAAAGAGAACATTTCAACAAGGAGGCGTTCATCCTGAAGAAAACAAACTTTCGTCAGACAAACCCATAATAACCTTCCCTATTCCAAAGCAAGTCATCATACCATTAGGACAATGCCTCGGCGCACCAGCAGAAGCTATTGTCAAAAAAGGTGATGAGGTGAAAGTGGGACAACTCATCGGAACTGCAAAAGGATTTATCTCTGCCAACGTACACTCATCAGTAAGTGGCAAGGTTACCAAAGTCGATGAGATAATGGACCACACAGGTTATCGCAAGCCTGCAGTCTTCATCGATGTTGAAGGCGACGAATGGTTGGAAGGCATCGACACCAGCGATAAATTAGTAGGTGAGATAACATTATCTCGCGAAGAAATAATAAACAGAGTGAAAGACCACGGCATCGTAGGTCTCGGCGGAGCTACATTCCCAACGAGTGTCAAGCTCTCAATACCAAAGGACAAGAAAGCAGAGTTCGTTCTTATCAACGCTGCTGAATGTGAGCCATATCTCACATGCGACAACCGTCTTCTTATTGAAAAGCCATACGAATTCTTGGTTGGCGTAAAAATCTTGATGAAAGCTGTCGATGCTCCTAAGGCTATCATAGGCATTGAAGTCAACAAGATGGAAGCTGCCAAATTATTAGACAAGATAATAAATGACGACAAATATTTTGCTGATATCGAGGTTCAGCCATTACAGACTAAGTACCCACAAGGTGGTGAGAAACAACTCATCAAGGCTTGTACCGGCAGAGAAGTGCCATCAGGCAAGCTTCCTATAGAGACAGGCTGCGTCGTTGTCAATGTAGCTTCTACATACGCCATCTATGAAGCCGTACAAAAAAACAAACCACTCGTTTCAAGAGTCGTCACCGTCACTGGCAAGTCTGTCAAGAACCCATCCAACTTCTTGGTAAGAATAGGTACATCATCAACAGAACTCATCGAAGCTGCAGGCGGTCTTCCTGAAAATGTCACAAATATAATCAACGGCGGACCTATGATGGGCAAGTCAGTTTCCGTCAGCGAGTTCCCTGTCATCAAAGGAACATCAGGCATCTTGATGATGACAGATAACGAAGCACAGCCACGACAAATTAGCAATTGTTTACGTTGCGGCAAATGTGTCAGTGCATGTCCTATGGGACTAGAGCCTTATCTCCTCAGCCGTCTGGCAAAGAAAAACATGTTTGAAGAGACTGAAGCCAACTGCATCATGGACTGCATTGAATGTGGTTCATGCGAGTACACCTGCCCTGCTAACATTCCATTGTTAGACTACATCCGTTATGGCAAGAATAAAACAGGACAATTAATTCGTTCACGTAATCAGAAATAAGAGATGAATAACTATTTAATATCAGGCTCGCCTCACGTTCACGGAGGAGAAAGCACCAAGAAAATAATGTACAGCGTCATCATCGCTTTGATGCCGGCTTACTTCTTTTCCATTTATTACTTCGGTTTCGATGCAGCACGCGTGACATTTATATCAGTAGCGGCATGTGTCTTAACAGAGTGGCTTATCCAGAAATTCCTCATCAAAGGACCTTGCACCATAGCTGACGGTTCTGCGATAATAACAGGTATCTTATTGGCATTCAACTTGCCTTCTAACATCCCTGCATGGATGATAATCGTCGGTTCTATTGTTGCTATCGGCATCGGCAAGATGTCGTTCGGCGGTTTGGGCAACAACCCATTCAACCCAGCATTGGTAGGACGTGTCTTCATGCTCATATCCTTCCCTGTCGCGATGACAACATGGCCAACACCACAGCCTTTGTTCGGAGGAGAAGGCTTAGACGCCATCACTGGTCCAACATTGTTAGGTCATATCAAAGAAGGTCTTTCACAAGGCATTCCTGCCAGCGACCTTATCATTTATGAAGATATCAAAGGATTTATCTATAGCGGTTCACTCGGTGAAGTAAGCTCATTGGCTATCATCATAGGAGGTCTCTTCTTGATATTCAGAAAAGTCATCGACTGGCAGACACCTGTCATCATCATTGCTACAGTAGCAGCAATAGCAACAACATGCTGGTTCATAGACCCTGTTCAATTCGTCAATCCGATGATACATATCTTCGGTGGCGGCTTGATGTTAGGTGCGTTCTTCATGGCAACAGATATGGCTACATCACCAATGACGATGAAAGGCAAAGTGATATTCGCTATCGGCGTAGGAGCCTTGACAATCATCATCCGTCTGTGGGGAGCATATCCAGAAGGCATGTCATTCGCAATCTTGATTATGAACGCCTTCGTTCCTTTGATTAACAAAGCTTGTAAACCAAAACGTTTCGGTAAAACAGTAAAAAAATAAAGTTATGGCAGCAAAGAAAGATACATTATTGAATATGTTCGTCGCCTTATTTTTAATATGTATAGTGGCTGGCGGAGTTTTAGGAATAGTTTATAACGCAACGAAAGACCCTATCGCTGCAGCTGAGAATGCCAAGAAGACAGAGGCTATCAAGAACGTGCTTCCTGAATTCAAGACATTAAAGACTGTCAACGTACAATCAGCAGTGGAAGGTGACAACGCAGAGATTCCTTTCCATCTCGCTTACGATGCCGACAACAATTTCATCGGTGCAGCTGTCGAGACATTCACCAACAAAGGATTCAGCGGCAACATCTCATTGATGGTCGGTATCCTCGCTGACGGAACTGTCAAAAACATCTCCGTATTACAACATGCAGAGACACCAGGCTTAGGTTCTAAGATGGAAGAAGAAACCTTCAAGGGACAGTTTTGCGACAAAAACGCTGCTTCTTTCAACTTCAACGTCAAGAAAGACGGCGGCGACGTCGATGCCATCACAGCAGCTACCATCAGCTCAAGAGCATTCTGCGACGCTGTAAACCGCGCATTATCAACATTTGAAAATAATAAAGGAGGATTCTAATCATGAACTGGAATAACTTAACAAAAGGATTCTTCAAAGAAAATCCAGTATTCGTCCTTCTCCTCGGCTGCTGTCCTACCCTTGCGACAACAACCAGTGCCATCAACGGACTCTCCATGGGATTGGCAACGACATTCGTATTGATATTATCAAATATGTGTATATCATTACTGAAAAACTTCATACCTAACAAAGTACATATCCCTTGTTATATAGTTGTCATCGCTTCCTTCGTAACAGTGGTACAGCTTCTCATGCAAGCATATCTCCCAAGCATTTACGAGACACTCGGGCTCTTCATTCCACTCATCGTCGTAAACTGTATCGTCTTAGGACGTGCCGAAGCATTTGCATGTAAGAACGGTATCGGAGCATCAGCCATCGACGGCATCAGCATGGGATTAGGATATTCAATGGCATTAACAATCTTAGGTTCGATACGTGAGATTTTAGGTAGTGGCTCTATCTTCGGATGGAAGTTCATCGAAGGCGACGCGATTTTGGTATTCGTCCTCGCTCCAGGTGCATTCATCGCAATGGGTTACCTCATCGCCATCATGAACAGAATGTTAAAGAAAACAAAATAAGTTATTGACAATTAAAGATATTTAGATATGGAATACTTGATAATTTTTATCTCCGCAATATTCGTCAACAACATCGTTTTGACACAATTCCTCGGAATATGCCCTTTCCTCGGCGTATCAAAAAAGATATCCACATCATTAGGCATGGGCGCCGCTGTTATCTTCGTCATAACTTTAGCGACTATCGTGACATGGTTGATACAACACTATCTGTTAAATCCTTTTAACTTAGGATTCTTGCAAACCATCGCTTTCATCTTGGTCATCGCTGCATTGGTACAGATGGTAGAAATCATATTGAAAAAGATAAGCCCTTCATTATATGCAGCATTAGGCGTATTCTTGCCACTCATCACAACAAACTGTGCAGTATTAGGTGTCGCTATTTTGGTGATACAAAAAGACTTCGGCTTGTTAGAAGGTGCTATGTACGCTTTATCAAACGGTGTCGGGTTCACATTAGCATTGGTTATCTTCGCAGGCTTACGCGAACAACTAGAATTATCCGACGTCCCTAACGGAATGAAAGGTGTGCCTATCGCATTAGTAACAGCTGGTATCTTAGCACTCGCATTCATGGGATTCGCAGGACTTGTTTAAGATAATTCATAATGCATAATTCATAATTCATAATTGAATATAGAGTCGCACGATTGTGCGACTTTTTTTAAAGGTAATGTTGCCAAAAAAAGTTGGTAATTGAGCGAAAAAAAGACAGGTAACGGGCATACAAAACAGCCAAGTTACCTGTCTTTTTTTCCATCCTCATTATTAAAATACAAATACCATTTTAAATAATTTCGATGATGATTTATGGATAATCCACGATGCAGAATAATATTATCTTTTAAATGGCCAAAGAATGATTCTAAGGCATTAGTTGATTTTGGTATATCTGAGTTGGCAATAAAAGTAAACATATAGGGTAAAGCTCTTCTGAGATGGATATATGCTTTTCTTAACATCTTGTGAGTATACCATTCCTTACCGCTATTCTTGTTTACACTTTTTTCGTTTACAAACGACACATGCTTTGAATGCCAGTTACTTAACATGTATTTCCATTGCAACATGTCATTTATCGTTTTTATGCGACTTATAAGCCGTACAATGTCATACAGTTCAGTTCCAGCTTCGCTTTGTGGCTGTTTTGTTAGCCAGGTTTCACATTCTCTTTTAATATGCACCAGGCATCTCTGTATCTTGACATCTGGACACGACGTTCTAACTGCTTTTAATATTGATTGACAGCCATCACATGTAACGCTGTCTACGGTTATTCCTAATGATTGTATATTACGAAAATCTTCTTCTATTTCCTTCTCAATCTCATCGTTCGTAACACGGTAAAAAATGGTCTTTCTTATTGTTTGCTCACTATAAACGACAAGACATATCTTGTTGGCAAACCAGGTGCCGTCTATAAGCAAGTTTACTTTTCCTATGCCATTCATCTTCAATGTTGGATAATCATCAAGATATTCCCCAAACCATCTTGACAGCTGTCTCAGACTATATCCGCTCAGTTCGGATATTTGCTGCAGTGTTTGTTTCCCAATTATCCACCATTTAAACCACACAAACCTATTTAACTTTGACATATCCTTGCGGCGAAGTGTAAAAAAGCTATTGCAGTTCTTACATTTGAAACGCTGTCTGCCCGCTTGTTTACCCCATTTTATAACTTCTAAAAAACAACATTGTGGACACCTTTCTTTCCTCTTTTTTGACATAAAAAAAATAACTTTGATGAAAACGATTTCATCAAAGTTATTATATTTAATTGGTATCCATTGGCTTATATGGATTTTACCAACTGTTTTTGTCTATTATAGCACAAATTTTACGTTTTCAATTTTCAGTTTCTTTTTGTGCGTCCCGGCTACGCCGTCGGGCTTTCCGCTGTATCTTTCTCCGCTGCGCTGCGAAAGGATGCCGCTGCAATCCCTGACGCAAGGGAGGCTACTGGTTCCGCGTGAACTCCCGAAGAACAATTCCGTGCGATACGCGGAGAAAAACGGCTAAAGGCTAAAGGCTGAAGGAAGTCAAGGATACGTGCGGATACGAGAGATACGCGGAGGACGGGTACGTACAGAAACAGAAAAGCCCCAGCTGTATGCTGAGGCTTCCGTTATGGGGTGGCGACGACCTACTTTCCCACAAATTGATGCAGTATCATCGGCGCTGCGGGGCTTAACTTCTCTGTTCGGAATGGGAAGAGGTGGACCTCCGCGCT
>JAZRNQ010000077.1:0-15702 GCA_045648285.1 Bacteroidales bacterium
CTCTTTCTCAAAAATCGATTTCTCTATGATTCTGTAATGCGGATGATATTCAGAATTGTAAGTCTCGCTGTGATGAACTGCGTAATCACCTTGCTCCAAAACTGAATGTATCATCTCCAAATCTTTTTCAAAATTTTCAAGATTCAAATCCATCGAGATGATGACAGATTCTATCTCAGCCCATTCTTTCTTCCATTCCTCAATGTCATTCAGATTAACTTTCTCAACACTTCTTAAAAAAGCATCGAAGAAATCCTGATATGATATTTTGTTTTCTTTAATAAAAGAAAGATTGACTCTGTAATAATTAGATTCGTATCCTGTTGGCTCGTAATATTTCTCATGAAAAACTGTCGAATGATTCAGTTCATAACGAAGATAATTTCCAGCCTTGGAAGTGTCGCTGACCAGATGTCCCGGACCGAATCTGTCTTGAAAGAAGCTCTTGTACAAATCCTGCAAAGTCGATTTTGGAAAGTCGTTCAGCTGACGTTCAACAGACTTTTTTATCTTGTCAACAGACAACGGACAACAGACAACAGTCTTCATGCAAAAGAGAAGAAATGTCATCAACACCAAATATTTAATTTTATTTCCACCCATCAACTTTCAACTTTCAATTTTCAGTTTTCAATTTTCAGTTTTCAATCAATCCTCACCAATTCATATTCTCTCGAGCCGAGTCCTATTGCTGCTGCGTGTTCGATGATATGAACTCCATGACGTGAGTTGATTCTCTCTATCAGAGCCTTAGCGTCGTCGCCTTCTTGTGAAGGATAATTAAATACTAAGTCAACACAAGCTTGGTCGAGAGCGACAGGGTCGGTAGAAGCAAGGATTCCGACGTCTTTCATTTCAGGGTCAGCAGGATGATTGTTGCAGTCGCAATCTACGGAGAGGTTGTTCATCACATTGATATAAAGAATCTTTCCGTTGAAATAATCGTGAACTGACTGAGCTGATGCTGCCATTGCCTCGATGAAATAATCTTGAGGAACGTCTCTGTTTTCTTTCCAGATAAGATTTTTGTCGGCTGTCTTTCCAGCAGTATGGATATAAGCCTTGCCGTTAGCAGAAGCGACGCCGATAGACTGATTTTTGAGAACGCCGCCGAAGCCACCCATAGCGTGACCTTTGAAGTGAGCGAGGTTAATCATAAAATCGTAGTTGTCGATATGGTCACCGACAAGGTTATATTTGATATGAGTTGTGTCTTTGACAGGGATTTTCTTTTCGCCGAATTCGTCCATGAGGTCGCATGGTGCGATAGCCATAAAACCATGATCTTTAAAAGTTTGCCAATGAGCTTCGTTGGTATTACGTTTACCGGCGTATGCAGTGTTACATTCTACTAATGTTCCATTTACTTTTTGTACAAGGTCTTTGATAAGTTCAGGTTTCAAGAAATTCTTACCGCCAGGTTCACCTGTTGAAATCTTGACTGCCACTCTGCCTTCAGCTTTAACGCCAAGAGCTTCATATACTTTTACCAAACCCTCTGGAGAGATGTCGCTTGTCATATAAACGACTGACTTTTCATTTTTGTTATTTGTGCAATTAACTAACATTGTCATCATAAAAACTGCGATTGAAATTTGTTTTAATGTCTTCATAACTCTATACTTTGGACTACAAATTTAAAAATATTCATAATAAAAAACTCAAAATTTTAGAAATTCAGAATCTCAAAATTTCAGAAAATTTTTCTGCGAAAGCACGACATGCCTGAGAACTGACGTTCCTAAGGCTATCGACTTGGAGTTAGCAGCCTCCAATGCGTTAGGGATTGGAGCGGTATCCTTTTGGAGCGCAGCGGAAAAAGATATAGCGGAAAGCCCGACGGCGGAGCCGGAACGCCCAGAGAAAAAATCTTGTAGTCTTGTAGTCTTGTTGACTTGTAGTCTTTTTTCTTATCTTTGCAAATAAATAAAATTTCATAAGATGAGAGCTTGTTTCATGGGTTTAGGTTACATCGGTCTGCCGACAGCGATAATTGCTGCTAAACATGGCGTCGATGTGGTTGGTGTGGATATCAATAAAAATGTGGTTGAAACTACTAACAAAGGTGTGCTTCATATCATTGAACCTGGTATGGAACAGCTTCTTCAAAATGTCATCGCCAGCGGTAATTTCAAGGCTTACACCGAACCTCAGGAATGCGACGCTTATTTCATCGTCGTTCCTACTCCATTCAAAGGCGACCACGAACCTGACATCTCCTACGTGGAAGCTGCCACTCGCATGGTGCTGCCTCTCCTAAAACCTAACGACCTCTTCGTCATAGAATCGACATCACCTGTTGGAACGACAGAGAAAATGATGTCGCTGATTTATGAAACACGCCCAGAACTTAAAGACAAGATTTTCATCGCTTACTGTCCAGAACGCGTGCTTCCTGGCAACGTGATATTCGAACTCGAAAACAACGACCGCGTCATCGGCGGCGTCAACGAGGCTTCGACAGAGAAAGCGAAAGAGTTTTACCAAATATTTGTTAAAGGAAATTTACATCCAACAAACAGCCGCACTGCCGAGATGTGCAAACTCACAGAAAATTCTTCTCGCGACGTGCAGATAGCTTTCGCTAACGAATTGTCAATCATCTGCGACAAGGCAGGCATCAACGTTTGGGAACTCATCGACTTGGCAAACAAACATCCAAGAGTCAACATACTTCGTCCAGGCTGCGGCGTCGGCGGTCACTGCATCGCTGTCGACCCTTATTTCATCACAGCTGATTATCCAAAAGAATCGAAGATTATCTCAACAGCAAGAGAGATAAATAATTACAAGGCTCTATGGTGTGCAGAGAAAGTGAAGAACTGCATGCTCGAGTTCGAGCTTAAAAATAACCGTAAACCAAAAGTGGCGATGATGGGTCTCGCCTTCAAACCTAATATCGACGATTTGAGAGAGTCACCTGCCAAGTCAATAACGACTAACGTGATTCAGGCTTGCCACAACCCAGACATCATGGTTGTGGAACCTAACGTAAAAGAAAACAATCTATTCAAACTTACTGATTATAAAGTAGCTTACGAAACCGCCGATATTGTGGTTTTCCTCGTCAACCATCGTGAGTTTGCTGAATTAAATTACAGAAACGACATCATCGTCTTGGATTTCTGTGGTAATATTATGAACAAATAAATTTCGCAATATGAAAAAGGTAATGTTGGTTTTTGGTACACGTCCCGAAGCTATTAAGATGGCTCCTCTCGTGAAGAAATTTCAGGAAAACACTGATTTTCAAACTTTAGTATGTGTTACCGCCCAACATCGCGAAATGCTCGACCAGGTTCTAGATATCTTCGATATCAAACCAGATTACGACCTTAACATAATGAAGCAAGGTCAGGATTTATACGATATCACATCACGTGTTATGCTCGGACTCCGAGATGTTCTCAACGAAACAAATCCCGACATCGTCCTCGTCCATGGCGACACCACTACTTCAATGGCAGCTGCTTTAGCCGCTTTCTATAAACAAATTCCGGTAGCTCACATCGAAGCTGGGTTGAGAACCAACGACATATACAGTCCATGGCCTGAAGAGATGAATCGCAGAATGACAGGTAGAATAGCGACTTTTCATTTTGCGCCAACAGAACTCAGCCGTCAAAATCTCTTGAAAGAGAATGTCGATGATAAGAATATTATCATTACCGGCAACACCGTAATAGACGCTTTATTTATGGTCGTTGATAAGATAAAGAACGACACAGCTCTCGCTGAAGCATTAAAGAATAATATCAAAAATAACGGTTACGATGTAAATCGTATCTCAACAAGAAAACTTGTTCTTATCACAGGACATCGTCGTGAGAACTTCGGCGATGGCTTCAAGAATATCTGCTGTGCCATCCGCGACCTTTCAATAAAATATCCTGAGGTCGATTTCGTGTATCCGATGCATCTCAATCCAAATGTCAGAAAACCAATATCTGATATCTTCGGCATTGACGTAAAAAATAAAACTCACGAAAATCAGTTTTCAAACAATGCTTTCTTCATCGAACCTCTTGATTATCTCAACTTTGTCTTCTTGATGGAAAAAGCAAACATCATCTTGACAGACAGTGGCGGTATTCAAGAAGAAGCTCCAAGTCTAGGAAAGCCTGTCTTGGTAATGCGCGAAAATACAGAACGTCCAGAAGCCTTAGACGCAGGAACAGTGAAACTTGTTGGAACAGACTACAATAAAATTGTTAATGAAGTTTCACAATTACTAGAAAACGAAGAGTCATATAATGAAATGAGTCAGGCTGCAAATCCATACGGCGATGGCTCAGCCTGCGAAAGAATCGTCGATTCTATGAAGAAAATCTGATTTCTTAAAGAATCCTTTTTCTAAATCAAATTGGTTTTCCTCACCAACACAAAGCATATCTAAGAATATTGCTATCGTGGTTCCTAATTTGCCTTCCAGATGCGAATTTGATGAGGCATTATAAAATTGAAGAACATCTTTAGTTGGGAGTATGCCACTCGGATTCTTAATAAACATTAACAATTCCTCATCGTTATTTGCCAATTTTACTAAATTATTTTTAACAAAATTATAATCATCTAAGACTTTATTGTCAGACATATTGTAAAGTACAGTAGGACAATACATTATAGAAGCATCTAGATGAATAGCAGATTCATTGGAAATCATGAAGTCAATATTAGCAATGAAATCAAATGATGACTCTTCTTTTGGATTTGAAATAGCGATATTATTTTTTGTTAACCATTCTGTATCAAGATGCTGATAACGAGGATGCGGACGAAGTATCAAGTCGCTATAACCTTCATTCTTTAAGAAAAGACATAGATTTTTAACTTTCTCAAAATCATCTAACATATTGATTGCCACTCCTATTTTCTCGACTTTATCATTTCTTTTAACTATTTTATCGTAAAGAAAATCGAAACGAACTCCGCCAGAGAGATAAACCTCGCCATTAGGTTTACCAGCATAAAGATATTTGTCTAACGATTCTTGTCCATCTAAAAATGAATAAGTGAAATCCAATCTCGGAAATCCTTTCTTAACAGATGCATGTTGCACATAAACTGTCTTTATTCCTCTTTCTAAAGCATTGAAAAGCAAGCATCTGTTAATGTCATTATGGTCATTCGCCATAACCAAAACCTTGACATTATATTTTTCAAGCATTTCACCTGCAACTTTATAAAGTCCGTATGTCGTCCAAAGACGGGTAAAATATTTAATGATTAACGACTTATCTTCTTGATTAGATTTTTTGTAAAGATTTATTAACGTAAAAACATACGGGATGCTATGCCACCAAGCGCGTCTTTTATGCACATCAGTGACGTGATTGTTGAGATATAAAAATGTATCTTTTTCTACCTTGTTTATTATTGGCTCAAGCGAACGTCTGTTATTGAGAGAAACACCAAAGAAAACCAAACCTTTATAATTGACAGGCAATGACTTATATTTAAAATGTATAATAAAGGTATAATAAAACAACTGACCTATGAATATACAGATTTGCTTGAACAATGAAGGTTGCTTTTCCTTCACTATTCTTGATATTTCATTGATTTCTAAAACATTAAGATTGCTATATCTCATTAGAAAAACTGTTTTTGGTCTTTGAGTTTGTTATAATGTTCTATATCTCTCATTTTAAACACCTTTGCAGGATGACCACCAGCAACTGATAATGCAGGAATGTCTTTTACCACCACGCTACCAGCTTGAATGACAACGCCTTCTCCGATTGTAACGCCTGGAAGTACAATTACATTATTGCCAAGCCAAACATTGTCTTCAATAATAACATCTTTGACAATCACAGTGTTATCATAAGGAATCTTTGTTCCACAATCGTAGTTATGATAATCTGTCATTATTTGGCAGTTGGTTCCAGAATGGAAGTTATCACCAATAGTACAACACCCTTTACCTGTGATTTTCATTCCGTTAAAGTTGACATTAT
Organism: Bacteroidales bacterium; assembly: GCA_045648285.1. GTDB lineage: Bacteria > Bacteroidota > Bacteroidia > Bacteroidales > F082 > Limimorpha. The sequence continues at coordinate 5,961 of JAZRNQ010000077.1, forward strand.
AGCCAAGATGTGTGTTTTTATTGACAGTAGAAAATCCGTTTACTGACAATTTTCCTTTACAATTTTTAGCTTTAGACTTAACAATATATCTAAACAAAAATTTAGGTTTGAATATTCCTATGATAAATTTCTTTAACATATTCCTAATATTTTTTCAACGAATTCACGGAAGACGCCTTCACCGCCATTTTTTGTCATCACCATTTGTGCCGATTTCTTGATGTACTCTGGAGCTGAATTTGGTGTCGCGGAAATACCCACATTTTTCAAAAGTTCAACATCACCCAAGTCATCGCCGATATATGCCACATCTTCTAAAGTGATATTCAGTTCTTTACAAAGATTTTGTGCTACTTCAAGTTTGTTTTTAACACCTTGGAAGAGATAATCCACTTTAAGTTTAGCAGCTCTTCTTGCAACGATTTCTGTATCCTCACCTGTTATTATCCCAACAGGAATCTCATTTTGATGAGCGAACAAAACACCTGCACTGTCGTATGTGTGAAACTTCTTCCACTCATTTCCAGTTTGGTCGTAATACATTCCACCGTCAGTCCAAACACCGTCGATATCTGTTAAAATTAATTTAGGTTTCTTCATCTATTCTAAATTTTGAGGATAAATAATTTCGTTTCTTGGTATTTCAACTTTCACCTTCTTGCCAATAACAGATTGTCTCTCAGACCATTTAAATCCATCACCAGGACTTAAGAGATGAATGTCATTTTCTGTTATGATGTCGCCAATTTTAAGATCGCGATTTGTGGCGATGGAACGTTCAAGTTTTATCTTGCTATTTTGAACTTCAGGTTCTATAAACAACTCTTCTTTTCCCATCGACATTTCTGTTATTCGAATATCACGAATCATGCGGTTAACGCCATCTGGACCTAAAGAACCTGCTTGGTCTGTTCCCTTCATTCTTCTGTCGATAGTGACGTGTTTCTCAATGATTTCAGCTCCCATTGCAATTGCTGCTATAGGTGCAGAAATTCCGATAGTATGATCAGAGAAACCAATCTTATATTGAGGATAATTATTTTTTAGATACTTTATCGTATTGAGATTCAAGTTATTTGGATTGGTCGGATATTGAGAGACACAGTGCAATATTGAAATCTCATTATGATATCTTGTTATTACCTCTAAAGCTTCATCAAGTTCTTTTTTTCCTGCCATTCCTGTTGATAAAATCATCGGTATTTTTGTCTCAGCAAGAGCTTCTAACAAAGGAATATTTGTTAGGTCACGGCTTGCAACTTTCAGATAATCAGGGGTAAAATATTTCATCATGCTCAAGCATGAAGGTGCGCACAATGTCTCAACGAAGTCGAGGCCTTTTTCTTTGGCATATTTATAAACCCCATAATGTTGCTCATCCGAAAGTTCCAAAAATTCACGATGTTCTCCATAAGTCCTTCCAAATGAATTAGGTGAGTCGTAAACTCTCGACATTTGTGAATCTGACAACTCATGAGCAAGGTCACGTTTTGTCATTTTCACTGCATTCATAGGCTGCAAATCTATGCCGAAATATTCCTCTTTGACAGGTCGAGAAATCAGTTCGACAATAAGTTTTGCAATATCGACCGAGCCATTATGATTCTGTCCAATTTCTCCTATTATATATGTTCCTTTTTGCATATTACTTCTGATTTTTTAAAATTTCGTTTCTCATTATTTCTAAATAATGTGGATTATCTTCAAGAAAATCAATCACATTAAGAGAAGTGAAATTAGGGATATTGTTATTCAGTTTGCTATAAATCTCTTTTTGAATATCAAAATCAACTTGAGTGTCGATAGTAAGTCTGATATCCTTATGCTTATCAATTTGAGGAATTATTTCGAAGAAATTCACATCAAAAATATCTCTATTAGCATAAATGAAATTTGTGACGTGTTCATGATAAAGATTCTCGTCAGTGAGTTCCTTTACTTTTTCTAAAGCACTGAGTTTCACAGCTTCTGCCCAAAATCCATAGTGTGTTTTGATTGATGGTGTGCCGTCTGATGTTACGTATGAAAGATAATCGCAATTGAAATTTTCAAATTTTTCGAGAAGAAGTTCGATGTAAAAAACATCAAGGAAAGGATTGTCTGCACAGACTCTTATGATATTTTCTGCATCAAATTCTTTTGCAGCATCTATAAAACGTTGAAGCACATCATTTTCCGAGCCCCTAAAATAATTCACACCATATTTTTCCGCTATTTCGACCAAGATGTCATTATTTGGATTCGAAGAAGTAGCGAGAATGATGTCCTTTTTATCAAATGCGGATGTTAACTTTTTGAGTAACAATGAGAAGATTCCTTCGTTTTCATAGAAAGGAAGTATCATTTTCTGAGGCAGTCGTGTCGAGCCAGTACGTGCTTGTATTATTATTTTAGTGTTGTTCATTTTTCAAAATCCTCTCTATCAAATTAACATATTCTTTTGCCAAAGCTCTTCGTGAATATTTTTTAACACTTTCGTTTTCTTTTGTAAGAAGCTGATTTCCTTTATATTTAGCAAATAAATCAAGAATCACTTCCTTCATTCCATCTTTATCTTCAAAATCGACTATAGTTCCTGATTTTGTCTCATCGAGAATTATTGCGGTATCGCCATCTTTTGGTCCTATTGCTAAGATAGGTCGTCCCGATGCCATATATTCGAAAATCTTTCCTGTAAGGATTCCTTTGGCATTAGGCGAATTGTTAACAAAAAGTAACAAAACCTGCGACGCACTTTGTTCCACTATCACTTTTTCATGCGGGATATAAGGAATTATCTCAACATGATTCTCTAGTTTGTTTTCTTTTATTGAAAGTAAAACCGAATTGTCAACTTGTCCTATCAATCTAATTTTTAATAAGTTGGAAAATTCATATTGACTTTCATCTTTTATCAGTTCACCAAGAGCTTCCCAGAACTTAGTCGCATTTCTTGCTGCACCAACAATTCCGACATGCGACATTACAAAATTTTTCGACAAGTCAGATTTTGCTTTAAGTTCTTCAATATTAAAGTCATAGCCATTTGTAATGACAGCAACATCTTTTGCGCCGTGGCTTTCGAGACCTTTTGCCCAATCCCAGCCAACAGTCACGACCTTATTTGCTTCTGTAAGAACCTGATATTGAAGTTTATGATGTTTTTTATGACTTCTTTTTGTTAATTTTAATTCACTAAAGAAGTCTATGTCAGTCCATGGATCACGGAAGTCGGCAATCCAAGGAATGTTAAATTTTTTATGTAATTCCTTAGCAATGAGATGCATGGAATGAGGCGGACCTGTTGAGATAATAGCATCTACAGGATTTTTATGCAAATATTTTTTAAGAAATCTCACAGAAGGTCTTATCCACCAGCAACGAGCATCAGGAATAAACAAATTGCCTCTTAACCAAATACTTATATTTTCTTTCCAAGCGGATTTCTTCTTTCCTTCATTGATGAATCCAGCCTTTATTTTCTCGTCTTTCTTGATTCCTAAAAATTTTTTATAGAAAGAATAAGGTTCAACGATTGGACGTCTGATTATTTCAGCTTCTGGAGCCACATCTTTCTCCAGCGACAAATCCTCAACAGGATATTCTGCACCATCAGCTGTGTAAATAACAGGTTGCCAACCATTTTCAGGAAGATACTTCGACATCTTCAACCAACGTTGAACGCCAGAACCACCTGATGGAGGCCAATAATATGTTATGATTAAGACACGCTTCATTTTATTAAGTCAACTGACAACGGTCAACAGTCAACAGACTTTGTCCATTCTGATTTTCTATATGTTACGAAGATTGCAGCTAATAATCCTAAGATTAAAATCAATGAACTTACGAATTGAATTGTGTTACCGACTTTCCAAATCTTAGGTTCGTAGCGCATCATAATTTCATGATTACCAGCAGGAACAACAGCTGCTCTCAAAATATAATCTGCTCTGATTAAAGGACTTTCTTCTCCGTCAATCCACATTGTCCATCCTTTGTTTGTCCAAATTTCTGAGAAGACAACCAACTCTTCTTTTGTAGAATTAAAATTGTAAATCAATTCATTAGGCTTATATGAAGTCAACTGAATATTTCCTTTGCCTATTGATGGCTTAAAATCGCCGACAACATTTTTAAATTCTTCGTTAATGATAGCCGTTGTCCTGACATCAGTATTTTCGATGGCAGCGATTTCTTCGTTTGGAGTAGAAACCCAGTCGATATTTGAGACAATCCAAGCATTTCCGAAGGCTCCAGAATTTCTCATCACACCAGGTCTGTTATCTTGTTGTGCATGAATTATATACTTTGTATTCAGCATATTAAGCACCTTCCAGAATGAATCGCCACCGACTTTGCTGCCACTCATATAATGATTGATAATATCTTGATAACGACGAAGCTTTGCTCCATGATAACCGCCTATTGATTTATGGAAATAGGAAGTACTTGCATCGTTGAAAGTATTTTTGGTTAAATCCATAACTCTGTAATTCAAGCTATTATCTTGTAAAATCTGCTTATCTATCGCTGACATTGTGAAAGGTTTTTCAAATCGACGTTTGTCGATGAAATTATCATTATTGAGATAACGCTTGTTTATTGGGAACATATCTGCAACAACCAAGACAGCGAGTATAGCAAACATTGCATTGTTTTTCAATTTTCCGTTAATATTTATTAACAAAATTATAGCTGTCACTGTGATAAACAAGAAACTTCTGATTGCATCTTTTTGGAATATTGCGACACGAACTTTTTCAATTTCATTAGCTAGCATTTGATAAATAGCACCGTCTTTTCCGCTGCTTAATTGAGCAAATTGCGCTGCTTCACCTTGACTGAGGAAGTTGAAGAAAACATTAGGAACAATGTAGAACAACAAACACAAACCTGCTGTCAATCCGAAAGATATGTAAAGATAATACATATTTTTCTTCAATATTTCAGGATTTTTCATCACTTCTGCAAGAGCGAGGAATGCGAGAATCGGCATACAAACTTCAGCGATTACGAGCGTCATTGAAACTGCTCTGAACTTATTATATAATGGGAAATAATCGAGGAAGAAGTCGGTGAAGCCCATGAAGTTTTTACCCCAACTAAGTAATATTGAGAGGATTGTAGCTGCGAGCAAGACCCATTTTATCTTTCCTTTCACCACGAAAAGTCCGAGAACGAAGAGGAAACATACTATTGCACCGACATAAACAGGGCCGCTTGTTCCAGGCTGGTCGCCCCAATAAGCGTTGTTTTGAGCTATTGCTGAACGGAATCGTGGCTCAGCTTTTTCCAATGCAGGATTATTGTTGCCTATGTAATCAGATGCGCCACCTTTTGCATTAGGAATCATCAAGCTCCAAGTCTCGCCAATGCCGTAACTCCATTGTGTGATATAATCTCTGTCGAGACCACGAGTTTGATTGCCAGTATTTTCTGTCAAGACAGGTTTGCCACGCATCGTCTCTTTACCAAATTCATAATTAGCGTAAAGCGTTACAGAACTCGTCATTACTGCTAAAATCGCGACAACTGCAAGAATACCACTGGCTTTAAAGAATTCTAAATATTTTTTGGTTTTTATTGTTTCTATAAACTCTGCGATGACCATAATCAACACAATCATAAACAGATAATATGTGATTTGAATGTGACCAGCTCTGATTTCGAGTGCAAGAGATATTGCTGTAAGAACAGCACCCCAGAGATATTTACCTTTGTAAGTCATCAAGATACCTGCAATTACAGGAGCCATATAAGCCATTGCGATAGCCTTTGAATTATGACCTGCTCCCATGACAATAAACAAATACGAAGTGAAACCATAAGCCAAGGCTCCAATGAAACTAATCCATGTCTTACATTCTAAGACAAGCAGCAATATGAAAAATCCCAACATGCTGATGAAAACCGACATTATAGGACTTGGAAATCCTAAACCAATAATCTTCTGCACATAAGTCATGAGGTTGCTGTTCTGTTGCACGCCTATATTCCATGCTGGCATACCTCCAAACATCGAGTTTGTCCAAAGCGACTGTTCTCCTGTCTCATTACGGAAATCATTGATTTCCTGAGCCATGCCTTTATACATCTCAATGTCATGCTGTTTAATTCTCTTACCTTCAAGAATAGGAGTGAAATAAATCAAAGTTATCGCTGCAAAAGCAATGATAGCGAATAAAATACCAAGAAATTGTTTGTTTTTAAAAATGTTATCTTTCATATTTCTTAACTTAATTCTCAATGCATAATTAGTACACAAATTTAATATTTATTTTTTCATCTTTCGACTCAATACTCAATAAATAAACATTATTTTTTTTCAACGATTTTATGAAGTCAGACATGTGAATTTTATTCATTCCCGATTGCATTTTTCCGTAATTCTTAATGAATATTAAGGAAGCATTTTGTTTATATATTTTAACATTTACGTCAGACGTATTTCTTAATAAAAATTCACATACGGAATTAGGATTTATCGGATTAGGATAAATGTTAATGTTTTTATGGTTAATTTCTTTTAAGGAAGTTATATCAGACTCATAGCAGCCCATATCTATTCTACCACCTATAACCCTCAGATTGCCAGCCAAATCTTTTGATGGAATTCCTTCTGTATCAACATTTCCGCTATTTATCGCTGGACTTCCGATATGCAGATTGAAGTCGCGGTTTTGAATATCGACGAACAAAGGGTCGCTGTCGAACATCGTGGCAGTGTCGTAGACCGCGATGCTTGAATTACCGTGTACTTCTTTATATCCGCCTTGCAAAATAGAGTTGTAGAACTCAGGAGCGCAGTCGCTGCCCCAGACGAAAATCTGCGAGCCATCAGAGATGGAGTTGTGCTCGCCGTACCAGTCGTTGCCCCAGATGATGCAATTTTTGAAAACAGGACGCGCCTCGCTATAAAACTGCATCGCTCCGCCACCAGCTGCGACAGTATAATTATTTGTCATGGTAACATTCTGTATCAAAGGAGAAGAAGCTGCCATCGCCATTGCACCACCGTAATGATAAGATATATTGTTATTAAACAAGCAATTATAAATCTTCACTTCATAATCATTGCTACGTTGAATCCCCATGCCAGCAGCATTGACAGCGTAGTTATCTTCAAAAATAGCGTTGTTGACATAGACGTTGCAACTATCGAAGTTAGCACCGCCGCCATAACAGTTAGCGCAGTAATTATCATGGAAATACATATCTTCCATCATCACATCGCAATTGCTAAACTGAAAACCCGCACCATGCATATACACGCCTTCTTCGTTGAAACCATAGTTAGAATCCACCTCGCAGTTCGAGACTTTTACCGAGGAATGTTCTGCGTAGAGAGCACCGCCTTTTGAAGTAGTGAGGTTATGGTAAAATGTGGAATTACTGATGTTAACAATTGAATTATAGATTCTTAACGCACCGCCGTAGTTGAACTCTGAACTCTGAACTTTGAACTTTGAACTCTGAGCCATGACCGTTGACTGTTGACTGTTGACCGCTTTTCCGAAGGAGAAATGGCAATAATCCAGAATCACGGTGTCTTTTGCGTTTTGTATGATGAGTCCGTTCCAGCCGCCTTTTCCTTTTTTCCAGTTGAAGAAACCTGTGGTGTCGCGAGCGGTGAAATAGATGGAGTCTGTCTCGCTGCCGAGAGCCTTGAAAGAGCCATTTACTGTTATGCTGAAATAATCTTTGAAAACAACGCGAGTCCCTTCGAAAATTGTCAGCGACTTATCTTCAGGGACGATGACATCTTTAATGACTAATACAGTATCGCAATTCCATAATCCTTCTTGAATACCAGAGACTTCTATCGTCTGAGATTTCAGTAAAAAAGGTAATAAAAAGATTAACGACACTAATATTTTTTTCATCAGAAAATTCAAATTGAAACGTACAAAAATAATCATTTTTCAGCAATAAAAAATCACTATATTATTTATTAGGTATTAGTTTTTTTATTTGGAAAATATCATAACTTACAAAAATATATATTTGGATTTTTTATTTTTCAAACAAATTATTTGTTTGGATAATATTTATAAATTATCTTTGCAATTAAAATTTAAACTTTGGCATACGATGTATTACGAACGAATTATTGACGCATATTTATCAGAATGGGCTTCTCGTAGCGATCGCAAACCCGTGCTGTTAAGAGGAGCGCGTCAAGTAGGTAAATCCACTGCAGTCAGACATTTAGGAGAAAAATTCAAAACATATGTGGAAATAAATTTTGAAAAACAACCTGAGTACAAAGTTTTATTTCAAGACAATTTGGATGTAACTCGCATAGTGTCACAGATATCAGCAATAAGTGGCAAGGCAATAAAAGCTGGCGAAACTTTATTGTTTTTAGATGAAATTCAAATGTGTCATGAAGCGATAATGTCATTACGTTTTTTTAAAGAAGACATGCCTGATTTACATGTCATTGCTGCAGGTTCATTATTAGAATTTGCATTGGAAGAATTACCTACATTTGGAGTTGGTCGGATTCATTCTATCTTTATGCATCCAATGACATTTGATGAATTTTTGAAAGCTAATGGCGAAGATATTCTTCTTAATTTTCGCAATAAAGCATCGCAATTTGAGCCATTATCCAAACCATTACACGATAAATTGATTCAACTTCTCAGGACTTATATGCTTGTTGGCGGCATGCCAGAAGTTGTTGCAAAATGGGTTGACACTCACGATTATCTTCAATGTCAGGAAGTACAAGACGATATAATAATAAGTTACGAAGATGATTTCCCAAAATACAGAAAAAAAGCAGACCCAATGCTTCTACGCCAAACCATGCGTAGTGCAGCTGTTCAGATGAGCAAGAAATTTGTTTACTCTCAAGTTGGCGACTACAAAACCGAAGCTGTCAAAAAAGCTCTTGAAATGCTGATATTAGCCGGATTACTTATTCCTGTTACTAGTACGAATGCCAACGGACTGCCATTAGGCAGCGAAGCTGATAATTCGTACAGAAAAATACTGCTTCTTGACCCAGGTCTTATGCTAAGATTGCTAAGTATGGAATTGGGGAACGCAACTTCAATAACATCGCAAATTCTTACGGCAAATGCTACAGATTTAATTAACAAAGGACCTATGGCTGAACTCGTTGCAGGCCTTGAGATTTTACGTTATCAAACTCCTAATATGCGACATGAGTTGTTTTATTGGACTCGTCAGTCGAAGAATTCACAAGCCGAAGTTGATTATATAACAGGACATATCCAAGGAGTGCTTCCAATCGAGATAAAGGCTGGAACTCAGGGAGGCATGAAAAGTTTATGGATGTTCATGAGAGATAAAAAATTAACAAAAGCCGTCAGATGTTCTTTGGAAAATTTTGGCAGTCTTGACTATAATGAAAACGAAACAAATACTACTAAACGTTTGTACATTTGTCCGCTTTATGCAGTTTCAATGATACCAACAATTGTACAAAATGATTAAGTGCAACAACATGTAAATAATCATTTTTCAGCAATAAAAAATCACTATATTATTTATTAGGTATTTTGTTTGAAATAAAGATTTTTCCATTATATTTGTGGCTTGAATAAATCTTCTTAACATTAAAGAAAATCAATAATTTTTTAACATAAAAAGATATGAGTAACACTAAAAAACTTTTTGAAGAATTCCCACAGGTAACTACTGAACAATGGGAAGCAGTGATTCAAAAAGACCTCAAAGGTGCTGATTACGACAAGAAACTTGTCTGGAAAACAGCTGAAGGTTTCTC
>JAZRNQ010000078.1:0-10535 GCA_045648285.1 Bacteroidales bacterium
GTAGCTTTGATGCTTTCTTCGTTTAAGTCGGTGAAAGCGATGTTACAACCTTCTTCAGCAAAACGCTTAGCGATAGCTTTTCCAATACCTCTAGCTGCACCAGTGATGACAGCAGTCTTATTTTCTAATAATAATCTCATAACACTAATTTTTTTTAGTTGAAAATTGAAAGCTGAAAACTGAAAATTAACTTTCAACTTTCAATTTTCAATTTTCAATTTTCAATTTTCAATTGTACATTGTTAGGTCTTCTTCTTTGAAATTTTCTACAAATGTAAGAATTTTTGCAATTTCAGATTCGCCTAAAGCAATCATTATTTTACAAGACTTCATGAATTGAGTTTCTAAGATTCTGAGATTTTGAGATTCTAAGATTCTATTAACGTCTTGTAACAATAAGTGACTCATGATAAGGTGACCCATAGCTTCTACCATGCGGCGAGCGAGGAAGTCGTAAGCCTCTGATGATGTGCCGAATTTCTCAGCAGCAGCTATTATCTTAAGGTAGCTTTCTTTCATCTTGTCGATGCGTTGTCGGAGTGGGAGCAATGACTCGTTCAATGGCATTGCTTCATATTCCTCGACACGTTTGAGGTAAGCACCGTTGCCGATGAAACGTATCGCTGCAACGACTTGAAGTTGTGATGTACCTTCGTAGATGTTTAATATTCTTGCGTCTCTGTAAAGACGTTCGCATTTATATTCTTTCATGAAGCCTGAGCCGCCGTGAACTTGGATGCTGTCGTAAGCTGCTTGGTTAGCATATTCGCTGGCGAAGAGCTTGAGCATTGGAGTCAACATATCAGCGCAGCGTTGAGAATATTTCATATCCTGACGTTCTTCTGCTGTGAGGCTTCTTTCTTTGCTGATAGAGTCGTATGCTTTGTATAAGTCGACGAAACGTGTTGTCTCGTATAACAAGCTACGTGATGCGTCTATCTTAGCTCTCATAGTGCTAATCATTTCATACACTTGAGGGAAGTTGATGATAGCTTTGCCGAACTGTTCACGTTGTTGAGCATAGTTGATGGCTTCTTGGAATGCTGCTTCTGCGAGACCTACTGACTGTGCGCCGACACCGAGACGTGCGCCGTTCATCAATGACATAACGTATTTGATGAGACCCATGCGACGTTCACCGATGAGGAGAGCAGGAGCGTTGTTGAAGACGAGTTCTGCAGTAGGAGAGCCTTTGATACCGAGTTTATTCTCGATACGTCTTACAGATACAGCGTTGTCTCTTCTGTCGTATAAGAAGTAAGAGAGACCGCGGCCGTCTGTTGTTCCTTCTTCGGAACGAGCGAGTACGAGTTGAATGTCAGCGTCGCCATTGGTGATGAAACGTTTGACGCCATTGAGTCTCCAGCAGTTGTGTTCATCATCAAAAGTTGCTTTAAGTCTTACTGACTGGAGATCAGAGCCGGCGTCAGGTTCGGTGAGTGCCATAGAACATGTGAATCCTTCGTTGATGAGAGGGAGATATTTATCTTTGATTTCCTCTGAAGCGAATTCGTAAATTGTCTCGGCACAGTCTTGAAGACCCCAGATGTTAGCGAAGCCAGCGTCGGCACGCGACACTATCTCAGCTGCCATCACGTAAGGAACGTAAGGGAAATTCAAGCCGTTATATTTTCTAGGCAACGACATGCCATAGAGACCAGCGTCGCGCAAAGCCTCATGGTTTTTTTGTGTGCCTTTAGCGTAGACTATTTCATTGTTGATTACTTGAGGACCTTCGTGATCCACACTTTCAGCGTTAGCTTCTAATACATTAGCAGCTATGTCGCCAACTATCTCAAGAACTTTGTCGTAGTTATCGATGGCGTCTTCAACACTTACAGGAGCCATCATATCGTTTTCACTGTCGACGAAGTTGCGTTCTTTCAACTTGACAATCTTATCCATCACAGGATGTGAGAGATAAAATTTTAATATTTCGTTATCGTTATAGAAATTCATATTTCTTATTTTATGGTCAACAGACAACAGACAACGGACAACAGACATTCATCACATCACTTTAGTCCTTAGTCTTTTGCCTTTAGTCATTTATAACATATTCGATTTATAACTCTTAATCATTTTAGGTAAGACATCCATAACATCACCTATGATGGTGTAGTCTGCTATGCTGTTGATAGGAGCGTTAGGGTCGGTGTTGATAGAAATTATCTTAGCCGATTGGTCCATGCCTGCGCGGTGTTGTACTGCGCCAGAAATGCCGCATGCGATGTAGAGTTTAGGGCGTACTGTGATGCCAGTCTGACCTATTTGTCTCTCTATTTCTGTGAATCCAGCGTCGATAGCTGCACGAGTAGCGCCTACCTCACCGCCTATTGTTTCAGCGAGTTCATGGAGAAGAGCGAAGTTCTCTTTAGATCCCATGCCGTAGCCGCCAGCCACGATGATAGAAGCACCTTTGATGTTGACTTTCTGTGCTTCGATATGACGGTTTAAAATCTCAACGCAGAAGTCGTTTTCTTTGGTGTAGTCTTCAGCTTTGAGGTTGCGGATAACGCCTTTATGATTTTCGTTGTATATTTCTTTTTTCATGACGCCTTCGCGTACTGTAGCCATCTGAGGTCTTGTATCAGGAGATACGATGGTAGCGATGATGTTACCGCCGAAGGCAGGACGTATTTGATATAATACGTCTTTATATGTTGTTTGAGTCTTAGCATCGGTATGGTCGCCGATTTCGAGACTTGTACAGTCGGCTGTGAGGCCGCAGCGTAAGTATGATGAGATGCGAGGTGCGAGGTCGCGACCTACTGCAGTAGCTCCGAAAAGAACAATATCCGGTGTCTCTTCTTGGATTAATTTAGCGATAATACTGAAGAAAGGAAGGGTTTGATAAAATGATAAACGTGGGTCGTTTACATAAAAGACAGAATCGACACCGTAAGGGAATAATTGTTCTTCTATATTTTTGATTTCGTTTCCGATGACGATAGCGTCGAGGCGAGCATTCAGCCTGTCGGCGAGCTTGCGAGCTTTAGAACAAAGCTCCAAACTCACCTCAGCTATCTGTTGTTCCTCTGATATCTCACAGAATACTAATATGTTGTTCATGATTCAAGTTTTAGAAAATAATTATTATTTGTTATTTACAGCGTTTTCAACGAAAGAGATAGCTTCGCCAACAGTAGAAATGTTTTCAGCTTGGTTGTCAGGAATATTGATTTCGAATTCTCTTTCAAATTCCATGATAAGCTCAACAGTATCTAATGAGTCAGCACCGAGGTCGTTTGTGAAGCTTGCGCTGTCAACTACTGATTCACGTTCAACACCTAATTTATTTACGATAATGTCTATAACTTGTTCTCTTGTATTCATAATGATTATTTTTAAAATGTTTTTAATTTAGATAATGTGAGCTGTGACAAGCTCTTTCATAAGTTCGTTAATTTCGCTTTCGCTGTTGTTTATAATTTTATTCTCTTTACTTGTAAGAACAACATTTTCTATTGATTTAACTTTTGTTGGTGAACCGCTCATACCCAAACGTGAGAAGTCAGGATTGATGTCGTCAGCGTTCCATTCTTCGATCTTGACGATAGGCCTTTGGCTGTTGGCTATTGGCTGTTGACCTTCAGAAATGGAACATGCGTTTTTGTACAGAATGACGCGTTTTGCGTGACGAGGGCGGCAGTCCTTAGCATTGCCGTGTACTGTAATCAAGACAGGGAATGAAGTCTTCACTGTCTCAACACCTCTGTCGAGACGTCTCTTGATAACGATTTCGTTTTCTGTTGCAGATACTAATTCTTCTGCGTAAGTGATTTGAGCGAGTTCTAATTTCTCAGCTACTTGAGGACCTACCTGTGCGGTGTCGCCGTCGATAGCTTGACGACCTGTGAAGACGAGGTCTACTTTGCCGAGTTTCTTCACTGCTGCCGACAAAGCGTATGATGTAGCTAAAGTGTCGGAGCCAGCGAATCGTTTGTCGCTGATGACGATGCCGTTGTCGGCGCCGCGGAACATAGACTCACGTACTATCTCGGCAGCGCGAGGAGGACCCATAGTGATGATGGTGACCTTAGTAGGCATGATGTCTTTAAGAGCGTCTTTGCAAGCGAGAGCCATCTCGAGAGCCTTCAAATCGTCAGGGTTGAAGATTGCAGGCAGAGCAGCACGGTTGATGGTGCCGTCTTCTTTCATGGCATCCTTGCCTACGTTATGTGTGTCAGGAACTTGCTTCGCTAACACTACTATTTGGAAATATTTATTACTCATTATTTGTTTCTTTGATCTTCGATTAATGCAAATGATAAACTGCCTTTAGCACAAAGTTTTCCGTTGACGGTAGCCTTGGCTTCACAAAAATACATGTTAGCTCTTTTGCCTGATAATGTGGCCTCAACTTCGATAGTGTCGCCAGGAACGACTTGTTGTTTGAAACGAACGTTATCGAGACCAGTGTATAATGTTATCTTGTCTTTTAAATCGTCGAGGATGAGGAGAGCGCATGACTGTCCCATGATTTCGCATAAGATAACGCCTGGAACTGTAGGCTGTCCTGGGAAGTGACCTTTCAAGAAAAATTCTTCTCCAGTGACATGATACTTAGAATGAGCTACGCCATTCTCATCAATATTGATTTCATCTACGAGTAACATCGGCTCGCGATGAGGTAAGTATTTTTTTAATTCTTCTTTTGTCATTTTTGTTTATTTTTAATCCATATGGCCTTGCCATACGTTATATCTGTGTAAGCCTTGCAGGCTTAGCCAATGGAATTATTATTGTTAATTATCAATTTTTCTAAGTGCTATACAAGCGTTATGTCCTCCGAAGCCGAGTGATTGTGATATCGCGATTGTTAAGTCAGCTTTTTGTGCTACGTTAGGAGTATAGTTCAAGTCGCAGTTAGGGTCAGCTTCGTTGAGACCTATTGTTGGAGGCACGATACCGTGATAAAGAGCCAATGCCGCTGCTATCACTTCAACGCCGCCTGCAGCACCAAGGAGGTGACCTGTCATAGATTTTGTTGAGTTGATATAAGCTTTACGAGCTTTCTCTTCGCCTAAGGCAGCCTTGATAGCTGCTGTTTCTGAGCTATCGTTAAGCGGTGTACCTGTGCCGTGAGCGTTGATGTGAAGCACATCGTTGTCGTTATATTTTGCTTCTTCGAGAGCCATCTTGATGGCGCGTGCAGCTTGTTTGCCTTCTGGGTGTGGAGCTGTGACGTGATGAGCGTCGCAGGTGTTGCCGTAGCCACATACTTCAGCATATATCTTTGCGCCACGAGCCTTTGCGTGTTCATACTCTTCGAGGAGGACGATGCCTGCACCTTCGCCGAGTACGAAGCCAGCACGACGTTTGTCGAAAGGCAATGATGCTTGTTTTGGGTCTTCAGAGCGTGTGAGAGCCTTGCAGTTTGAGAAACCTGCTATGCTGACAGGGTTGACAGCAGCCTCGCTACCGCCAGTGATGATAGCGTCGGCGTAACCATGTTTGATGGCGCGGTAAGCTTCACCGATAGAGTGAGTGCCTGTTGCACATGCAGTGACGATAGGCACGCAAACGCCGCAAGCGTTATGACGTATCGCAATGTTACCAGCTGCGATGTTTGAAATCATACTTGGGATGAAAAGAGGAGAAACCCATTTGGAACCTTCGTCTTTCCATTTTACAACTTCTTTGATTATAGTGTCGAAGCCACCTTCGCCAGATCCTACATAAACGCCGAGACGTTCTGGGTCGAAGCAGCCTTCGTTACCTTTCATAGCTTCTATAGATGCTGCCATGGCATAAATGGAGAATAAGTCGTTGCGACGAGCGAAAGAAGCCTCAACGCCTAATGCTATAGGATCGAAGTCCTTTACCTCAGCACCTATCTTGACAGGGAGGTCAGAAGTGTCTATTTTTGTAATAAAATCAATGCCACAGACTCCGTTGATGAGGTTGTTCCATAAAGTCTCGACATTGTTGCCAAGTGGGGTGATAGCACCCATTCCTGTTATAACTACTCTTTTTTCCATAATTGTTACCATTCTAAAATACATGCTCCAGAAACGAATCCAGCTCCGAAAGCACTCATTACTATTAAATCGCCTCTTTTTAATCTACCTTCTTTGTTGACTTCATCGAGGAGGATAGGCACGCTGGCAGAAGAGGTGTTGCCATATTTGTGAATGTTCAACGGGAACTTTTCGTCAGGTTGTTTCACATACTCCTTAATATTATTGATGATTCTCAAGTTAGCCTGATGAATCAAGAAGTGGTCTACATCTTCAGGTTTATAGCCAGTGGCTTTCATCACAGCGTTGATATCTCTTATGGCAGCGCGTGTAGCGAACATAAACACGTCTTGTCCGTGCATCACAAGAGGCTGGTTGCTGTCAGGCTTGCTGTTATAAGGAGAATATTGAAGTTCGTGTTTTTGATAGAGTCTGTCCCAGTTACATGAAGCTGACATCTTAGTAGCTTTGATATTGTCACCTTCTGTCAGCACTACGGCAGCTGCACCGTCTCCGAAGAGAACGCTGGCTGTGCGGTCGTGCCAGTTTACCATACGTGATGGTTCTTCTGCGCAAACGATGAGAATGTTTTTGTATTTGCCGCTTCTGTAGAACGCCTCTGCGATTTCTAAAGAATAGATGAAACCGACGCAGGCACCGTTAAGGTCGAAGCAAGGACAGTTGGCACCGATTGCGCCTTGGATAATGCAGCTCATAGCTGGTGATACAAACTCATTGACGACGTTTGCACATATAATATAATCTAAGTCTTTAGCATCCATGTTAGCATCTGAGAGAGCTTTCTTGGCAGCGTCGATAGCGAGGTCTTCTAGATTCTCTGATGAGATGATGCGTCTTTCTTTTATTCCGGTTCTCGAAGTAATCCATTCGTCGCTAGTGTCGAGAATCTGAGAAAGCATCTCGTTATTCACGACTAATGATGGATGAGAACGTCCGGTTCCGATAATTTTCATAATTATTAATTTCAAAAATTTCGAAGGCAAAAGTACAACCATATAATATGCTTGTGGTAAAAATGTGGCTATTCATAAATCGAATATATTTTTTTTATCGAAAAAGTGGCAAAATTGTTAAATATGGGGTAGATTTTTTGTAAATTTGCAGACCATTAACAAAAATATTGATCTTTTTGATGAAAAAACGTCGTAAAAATAGCTTCTCTCCATGCATATTAGAGATAGGAAATATAGTGACATCACTTACCTTCTCTGTTTTGTATGCCTTGGTTTTCCTCGTTATTTACTCTCCTTTTTCCGACACTTCCTGGTTCGGTTTGGCAAAATCTGAAAGTTTTCTTCTTACAACAACATTCGTCGTTGTTTCTGTGCTATTCTTGGTGATAAGCAGGACTGTTATGTATCTGATGTCGAAGCAACATATAAAAATGACTTATATGAAATATTTTTTATGGTTGCTGACAGAGATTATATTAATAGGTGCGTTTCATGCGGTCTTGTCAATCATATATGTGAAAATGACAGATTATACGATATCATTCATCGTTACCAAAAGTATTCTCATCACTCTTCTGGCTCTTGGCGTCCCTTATCTAGTAGCGGCTATGTGGCTAGATATAAAAGATATGCGTAATACATTGCTTGTTACAGATACCAAGAACATCGCTTCAGACGGCGAGGCTATAGCTCAAAATATAGACATTATTAATATAGCAGACAATAAAGGAGTTTTGAAGCTCTCTGTCAAACTTGATAACTTGTATTATATCAAAGCAGAAGATAATTATACTATAGTGTATTATTCAAGAAATGGTATGTTGAATCGTTATATGATTCGTTGTAAGATGCAGACTATAGAAGACACCTTCCGCGATACTCCTCTTATGCGTTGTCATAGGACATATTTGGTTAATACAAAGAAAATAAAGGTCTTACGTCATGAAAGCGATGGTTTTTATATGGACTTTGACTTTGAAGGTATTGATCCGATACCAGTATCTAAGACATATAGCGAAGCCGTTGTGAAACGCTTCTCTGGTGATACTATAAAAAATAAAACAGAAAAATAAACACATGTGTTATATGTGTTTATTTTTTTTTAAATTTGTGAATCGTTTGAAAAACCTATTATTAACTAACATTTATAATTATGAAAAAACTTTTCCTTACAATGTTGTTATTAGTATTGATAACACCATTTACTGTACAAGCTCAGGACAATAAAGCAGTCCATGAGGTTTATGCTGAAGCTAACAATGATGCTGTTAATTTGGTATGGAGTTGGAATGATATCGTTCATGAGTCGATGTCTGTTGATTTTGAAACTGGCGATTTTACTCAAGCAGACTTCTTAATAGACCAGACATATCCATGGGTGATAACAGAAAGTGCTTATGAAGGCAAATACGCTATCAAATCTACATGTGAAGGCGTAAATAACGGAGTATCAACAATTGAAGTTACAGTTGACGTTCCTTTCGATGCTACTATGAGCTTCTGGCATAAAGTAGATTGCGAATATTATTTCGATAACGCTTATTTCTATATCGATGGTGTTGAAAGAGACCTTCTTACAGGTAAAACAGATTGGGTTTACAGAGAATACAAAGTCGAAAAAGGTATTCACACATACAAATGGTCTTATAGAAAAGACAGCGATGATTTCGAGTCAACACTCGATACTTATTTCGTCGATAATATCGTTCTTTACAATAGATTAGAATCATTTGCAGGTGGTTGGGTTCATTATGATGACGGTCACTTCGTACAAGATGTCGGTTCTCAATCATTTAACGTCGACTGGGGTATCTGTTTCCCTAATACAGAAGAATATGCTGGTTACAACTTGACAAAAGTAGCTACATACAACAACGACCTTCCTGCTACAGTAAAGGCTAACATCTATTTCGGTGGCGTCGATGCTCCAGAAACATTGGTTCACAGCCAAGAGTTTAAACTTAATGGTACTAGTAAAATGGAGGAGTTGACTCTCAACGCTCCAATTCCACTCTCAGGAACTGAACCTGTATGGATTACTTTCCATAATGAATGTAACGAAAACGCTTACGTATATCCAGCAACAGGCTGTAACTTCACAGGTAACGAAAACAGCGACTGGGTGTCATGGGATAAGGGCGCAAACTGGGAGCATCTTTCGGAAAGTGGCGTAAATCTTACATGGATGGTAAGAGGCTACCTCGAAAACAGCAGAGGCGAGACAGCAGTCTTGTCAAAAACAAGAAATGCTCAAGAGTATAAAGTGTATAGAAGAAATAATATTACAGAAGAAGAAACTTTACTCGCTGGAAATGTTACAGATACAACATACACTGACGCAACATGGTCATCAGTATCTTTCGGTTCTTACCAATATGGCGTTGCTGCCGTATATGCTGATGGAGATGCTGAAATAGTTTGGTCTAATGCTATCGCTAAAGATATGTACACATCATTGAATGTCAATGTTACAACAAACAGCAGTGACGTTCCTGTTGGCGCAAGAGTGAAATTCGTTAACTTGACAGAACCAGGCCAAGGCTTCGACTATAAAGTCAAATTGGATGAAACAGCAACATGTGCTTTTGAAAGATTCCGTAAAGGTAACTATAAATTGACAGTCGAATTGGAAGGCTATGAAAAACATGAACAAGAAATAGAAATCGTTGATGCAAAATCTATTGATGTAGTATTGAACGAAATCAAAGCTGCAGTGGAAAACCTCTATGTCTCTCCAACAGGTTGGGCAATGTGGGAAAATAAAGACTTCGACAATGGCGGCGGAACATTCTTCTTCGACTTTGAAAACGGTACATTCGACGGCTGGACAACAGTTGATGCTGACGAAGATGGCTTGACATGGCGTATAACTACCGACATCATGGGCCCAGGCAATGGCTACAATAAGAGTAAATATTGCGTTATTTCTCAATCATATAGCACAGACTCACTCACTCCAGAGTCAGCAGCTCTCAAACCAGATAACTATATGATTACAGCAGAGAAATATCTCATCACAGAAAGTTCTGAACTTTCATATTATGTATGCGCTCAAGATGAGACAGCAGCAGCTGAACATTACGCAGTATTGGTTTCAACAACAGACACTGATGTCAATAGTTTCGAGACTGTATGGGAAGAAACATTGTCACGCGGTGCTGCTGCAACAAGAAATACTAGAGCTCAAGGTGCTTGGTATAAGAGAACTATCGACCTCAGCAAATATGCTGGTCAAGAAGTTTATGTAGCATTCCGTCACTTCAACACAGTAGGTCAATTCTATATCGATGTCGATAACATCGCATTGGTTAACAACGCTAAGTCCTCATCAAAATCAAGATCAATTGAAGGATATACAGTGAAATTGAATGACGAAGTCGTTGCAAATAATGTTAATACAAACTACTATCAATTTGAAGATTTGACAGCTGGTGAAACATACAAGGCTACTGTTATTGCAAACTACACATCAGGCGAAGGTGAAACCGCTGAATATACTTGGACATACGTTTCTCCATCAGAATATGCTGGCGTTAAGAGCATTGATGGTAGAAGTGTTGCAGGTAAAGCTTTTGTGGAATGGACATTCGAAGGTGAT
>JAZRNQ010000079.1:0-10241 GCA_045648285.1 Bacteroidales bacterium
GCCGGTGAGGACGACTTTCTCGGCATTGATAATTATGACATTGTCGCCACAATCACTGTGGGGAGTAAAGCATGTCTTCCTCTTACCTCTTAGGACCTGTGCTACTTCTGAAGCTAATCTACCCAGAATTTGGCCCTCAGCATCAACGATATACCATTTCTTGTTGGCGTTTTCCTTGTTGACGCTAATTGTTTTGTAACTTAATGTATCCATTTGATTAATAATAATTTATGCTGTTAATTCAACATTTGTTTTCTACTGTATAAAACGGGTGCAAAATTAAAACTTTTTTTCTTATAAAACAATACCTTGCGAAAAAAAAGTTTATGATTGATAGTTTATAGTTTAGAGTAGTTTTTTAGTGGAAGGTTTTATGTTGAAAGTTTATTTGAATTACTTGAATTTTATCGGTACACTTTCAACTTATAACTATTAAACTTTATACTACTCTACACTCTACACTTTAAACTCTACACTTTACTTCGTCAGTCTCTGGAAGCATTCTTCAATGCTTGTCTCTTCTCGCTGCATGCTCTTTATTATCACATTATTATTAATAGCCCAGCGCATGAGGTCTTGTCTTATGTCTAAATCGGCTTTAGATTCCAAAATCCAATGGTTTTCCTTGATGGCTTTGGCTTGCTTCAACCCGACAATGTTCTTCAACATTTCCATGGTTACGTTGCCGTCAAATTCCACGACCAAGACATTGTCCGATTCCTTGGTTAAGTTCTCGATATTGTCGTTAGCAACGACTACACCTTTATTAATAATAATAACCTTGTCGCAAAGTGCTTCTACTTCTTGCATGATGTGTGTCGATAACAAGACAGTCTTTTCGTTGCCTAAATCTTTAATCAGTCGTCTGATGTCGATAAGTTGATTTGGGTCGAGTCCTGATGTTGGCTCGTCGAGAATCAGTACTGATGGGTTATGAATCATGGCTTGTGCAAGACCGACACGTTGTCTGTAGCCTTTTGACAATGCTCCGATTTTTTTGTGCATCTCAACGCCAAGTCCAGTCATCTCAATCATCTCGTCGATACGCTTGCTGGCTTCCTGTCCTGTGATATGATGTATGCCAGCCACGAATCCTAAATATTCTTTAACATACATATCTAAATATAGAGGATTATGCTCTGGCAAATAACCAACGCGTTTGCGCACTTCCATCGACTGTTCCCAGATGTCGTAGCCTTCAACGCTTACCGTTCCTTTGGTAGGAGGGATGTAACATGTTATGATTTTCATCAATGTGGATTTTCCAGCTCCATTAGGACCTAGCAATCCAACGATTTCACCTTTGCCAATAGTCAATGAAACATCATTGAGTGCTAACTGATTATCGTATTGTTTTGTAACGTTTTGTACTATTATCGACATACTTGAAAATTTGTTGTGCAAAAATAATATTTTTCTACTAAAAAAGCATGTACGTTTGAAAAAACTATTGTATCTTTGCACTCTCAAAAACGTGGAAAGATTTGATTGATTGCAACCACAAGAAAAAAATGCTAAAACAATGTTTTTTTCCTTAACTATTTCAATCTCAAACTTACCGCAAATTAATTATTTTAAACAAAAAATTTAATTTGTTATGGGCTATTATTTCACATCAGAATCAGTATCAGAAGGTCATCCAGATAAAGTGGCCGATCAAATTTCAGACGCAGTCTTAGACGAAATGCTCCGTCAAGACCCTGAGTCTAAAGTAGCTTGCGAAACATTAGTAACTACAGGTCTTGCAGTTATCGCAGGTGAAGTTAAATCTACAGGTTATGTAGATATTCAAAAGACAGCACGTCGCGTTATCGAACGCATAGGTTATAATAAGGCAGAATATCAATTCGATAGCAAGTCATGTGGCGTTATCTCTGCAATTCATGAGCAGTCACAAGACATCAACCGTGGCGTTGAACGTAAGCTTGAAGAAGAACAAGGTGCTGGCGACCAAGGTATGATGTTTGGCTTCGCTTGTAAGGAAACAGATTCTTACATGCCTCTTTCAATAGAGTTGTCACATATCTTATTGCACGAACTCTCTCAAATCCGTCGCGAAGGCAAGAAAATGAAATATCTCCGTCCAGATGCTAAGTCACAGGTGACAGTAGAGTACGGTCCAAACTGGAAGCCTCTCCGCATAGACACAATCGTGATTTCAACTCAACATGACGAGTTCCTCGATGACGACGAAGCTATGATTCGCACAATAGAAAACGACGTAAGAACAATATTGCTTCCAAGAGTGAAGAAACTTTTGCCACAACGCGTGAAACTTCTCTTCAAGCCTGACATGAAGCTCTTCGTTAACCCAACTGGCAAGTTCGTTATCGGCGGTCCTCATGGCGACACTGGTCTCACAGGTAGAAAGATTATCGTTGACACATACGGTGGTCGCGGTGCTCACGGTGGTGGCGCATTCTCTGGCAAAGACTCTTCAAAGGTCGACCGTTCAGCAGCTTACGCAGCACGTCATATCGCAAAGAACCTCGTAGCTTCTGGTGCATGCGACGAAGCTCTCGTTCAGATTGCATACGCTATCGGTGTTGCACAGCCTGTAGGTTTCTACGTAAACACAAACGGAACAGCTCACGTTAAAAATGAAAACGGCAAGAAGCTGAGCGACGCTGAAATAGCAGAACGCTTGAAAGATATCTTTGACCTCAGACCTTACGCTATCGTCAAGAGATTCGGCTTGAAGAATCCTATCTTCGAACCAACAGCATCTTACGGTCACTTCGGTCGCGACTGCAGAATAGAAAAAGTTGAAGTGTTCTACGAAGATAAAGACACTTTCAAAGAAGATGGCAAAATCTACAAGAATGTAGAATTCTACGCTTGGGAAAAACTCGACGCAGTAGAAGACATTAAAAAGGCTTTGGGACTTTGATAAAAATTCAAAATCTCAGAATCTTAGAAACTCAGAATCTCAGAATCTCAGAAACTCAGAATCTCAAAATCTCAGAAACTCAAAATATAGAACCTCGGAAAATTATCTGGGGTTCTTTTTTTGTTATAATTTTAAAAAAACTTTAGCCATTTGCCGTTTGCCTTTTCCCTTTTTTATATCTTTGTAAAACGCAAAATAAAATTTCATATATGCTTTCAATATTAATACCGACATATAATTACGATTGTTCACGTTTGGCTATTGAGTTGCAACGTCAGATATCGTTATGCGGTATTGAAGCGGAAGTTATTGTAATGGATGACGCTTCTCCGAATATTGAAACTCGTAAAGCCAATAAAGTCATCGATGAATTACCAAACTGTCGTTTTGTACAGCTTGAAAACAATGTAGGCATTGCTCGAATTCGTAATCTTCTGGCTGATGAATCTCGATACGAAAAACTCTTGTTCCTCGACTCTGATGTGTATCCTGTTCACGATGATTTTATAAAAGCATATCTTGAAGCTTCATTGAACAGCGATGTCGTTTGCGGTGGATTGATGTTCCGAGAGACACCTCCGTCACCGGACTGCACTCTACGATATAAATATGGAAGCCAGGTGGAGGCTTCAACTGTTGAACATCGAATGAAAGACCCTTATGCTGAGTTCCGCACGCTCAATTTTCTGATTTCACGTGATGTGTTTATGGATGTACGTTTCAATGAGGCATTTACGCAGTATGGTCATGAAGATACTTTCTTCGGCAAGGAAATAGGGGAGAAAGGCTATAGTCTCATTCATATCGACAATCCTATATATCACGACGTCCCTGATACTAATGAGGCTTTTTTGTCAAAGACATGCCGTAGCATAGAAAATCTTAAAAAACATAAAGAAATATTGCTGTCGCACGTAAGATTGCTACAGTTCTATGATAAATTGCACAAATGGCATTTAGATGCCTTGGTTTCTTTATGTTTTAGAATTTTAAGAAGACCGTTGGAAAACAATCTTTTAAGTAAGAATCCTTCCTTGTTTTTGTTCAATATATATAAGGTGGGATTTCTATGCTATATAATGCGAAAATAATAGGACGCGATAAATCACGTCCCTACAAATTTTCAATTTTCACCTTTCAATTTTCAATTTATTTCAATGTTACTCTCGTAATTCCATGACCTCCTGTCTCTAAGCTAGCGTCTTGCATCTGTTGCACGCATGGCATCTTGCTGAGTTGTTGACGTATCAGTTGACGTAAGATACCATTGCCTTTACCGTGTAAGATGCTGACATTCTTGATGCATAACAATGATGCATCGTCGATGTATTTTGAAACGGCATCTAATGCTTCTTCGCCGCGCATCCCTCTAACGTCCAAAGTTAAGTTGAAGTTAGCGGCTTTTTCGTTGATGTCGTCCATGATAGCCTTACGGAGATATGTAGGATTGCTGATAGATTTCTTCGCTTCTTTCTTGCTGATTTTAACGACTTTGTCGGCTGTGGTTTTTAATTTAACGCTGCCGAATTCTATGGTGAGGTCGGTGTCGCTGACGGCAATGATTTCGCCCACGACTTCCATCTCGTTGATACGGACCATATTACCGACTTGTAAGTCTTGGTCGTTTTTCTTTTCTTTTTCTTCAATCTTAAGATTTTTAGAAATGACTTTCGCGTCTTCTTCGAGTTGCTGCTTCATTCCTTTCAAATCTTGACGCAGTTCCTTGGTGCGTTCTTTCTCTGCCTGAGCTTCTTTTATCTCGCGAATCGTTCTTTCGATTTTTGCATTAGCCTTGTCGATGAGTGACTGCGCTTCCTTGTTGGCTTCTTTGAGAAGTTGATTTTTTCTTTTCTCTAAATCGCCGAGAAGGTTTTTATATTTTGTAACGACTTCATTAAGAAGGTTGTCGGCTACCTTTAATTCATATTCTTTCTTGCGAACTTCTTTCTTTTCAATTTCAAGTTGTTGAAGCTGTTGGTCGAAGTTGAGATGTTCCTTGCCACCAATTTCAGCTGCGTCGTTGAGGATTTCTTGTGGGAAACCGATTTTTTTCGCGATTTCGAAAGCGAAGGAGCTGCCAGGTTTTCCTGTCATCATCACATAAAGCGGCTGCAAGAAACGAGTGTCGAACAACATCGCACCATTGACGATGCCTTGATGATTGTCGGCTAAAAGTTTCAAATTCGCATAGTGAGTCGTCACTACGCCAAACGATTTCTTTTCATTAAGTTTCAATAATATAGCTTCAGCTATCGAGCCTCCGAGCTGTGGCTCTGTTCCTGTTCCGAATTCATCGACTAAGAACAAAGTGCGTTTGTTGGCGTGAGTTAACAATTCCTTCATGTTGAGAAGGTGTGAGCTATATGTACTTAAATCGTTTTCAAGAGATTGTGAGTCGCCGATGTCGATGAACATATCGTGGAACACTCCACATTTAGAGTCAATTTCCATTGGTACGGCAAGACCGCATTGTAGCATATATTGAACTAGGCCTATTGTCTTAAGACATACCGACTTACCTCCAGCATTAGGTCCGGAAATGACAAGTATTCTGTTGTCTTTGTCGAGACTTAAATCTAGAGGTGTTATCTGCTTGTTTTGTGACTTAAGTTTCTGTTCCAACAATGGATGTCGAGCTTGACGCCAGAGGAATATTGGTTCGTCCTGAATCTCAGGTATTACGCATTTGTATTCGTTGCATAGCAGAGATTTCGCTCTGATGAAGTCGATGAGACCTAATAAGTTCCAGGCTTTAAGAAGGTCAGGGATTTCAGGACGGAGTAGCTGTGTGAAGGCGAGTAGGATTTTGTTTATCTCTCTGCGTTCAGCGTATTCTAACTCTCTGATTTCGTTGTTTGTGTCGAAAATTTCAGCAGGTTCTATGTAAACGGTCTGACCTGTTGCGGACTCATCGTGAATGAAACCGCGCAATGCTCTTTTGTCAGCGGCTTTCACTGGAATCACTGGACGGCCGTCGCGTATTGTGAGTTCTGCGCTGCTGTCGGTCCAGCCTGCCGCTTTGGCGTCGGTGAGAATCTTGCGCATACGACGGTCGATAGATGTTTGCTTTTTCCTTATCTCACGACGTATCTCTGCGAGTTCGGCTGATGCGCTGTCTGGTATCTCGCCTTTGTCATCGATGAGACGTGTGATTTCCGTGAAGATATGTCTGTCTATTTCAATGCCTTCGGCTAATGTCTTCAGCGACTTGACTCTGTCTGCTGATTCTGATTTGAAAAAATTAAGGACGTAAGATAGAGCTGTCAAAGTTGGTTTTAATGCGAAAAGATTTTCGACACTGATGACGGTACCTTCGATGCTGAGATGTCTGAATTCACTGCGTAAGTCGTTGTAGTCTCTGATAGGGAAAGGAACGCCGTTTTGCAATAATGAAAGGAAATCTTCTATCTGTGAGAGGCGTGTCTTTATTTTTGCGAGGTCGGGACAGAAACGCATCTTCTCAACGAATTCTTTTCCCATCTCACTGATGCACAATTCAGAAAGTCTGTTCTTAACTGACTTAAAACCAATCTTATTCTCGAAATCTTTAGGATATATCACGTCTTTAATTTATTTTTTGCAAAGATAGGAAAAAGACTACAAGACTACAATTCTTTAAATACAAGAAATTCAAAAACTCAAAACCTCAAAATCTCAAAACCTCAAAAATTTCTGAAGTTTTAAAGTTTTGAAATTCTGAGTTTCTAATAAAAACGTTGTCTTTATTCATTTGCCCGTTGACTTGTTGCGTTTCTTCCGTTGTCTTTAAAAATATTGCCGATAACTTGACATTTTTCTTACATAATTTAATAATTAGTGTTATTTTTGCAGTTCTTGATAATAATGAATAATTATATATATGGTAAGAATAGAAATTTGTACAAATGGTTATCAGTCAGTGATTAACGCTCAGGAAAATGGAGCACACTGCACCGAGTTATGCGAGTCTTTGGAAGTAGGTGGTGTGACACCTTCATACGGAACTTTGAAGAAAGTAGCTGCAGACATGCAGATTCCGGTCAGAGTCCTTATCCGTCCTCGTTCAGGAAATTACATCTATAATGATGCAGAACTTGAAATGATGTGTACCGACATCGCTTTGATAAAAGAACTTGGCTACGAAGGCGTTGTCATCGGTGCTTTAACAGAGAACGGTGACTTGGACGTAGAAAAAATCAAGGCGATGATGAAGGCTGGCGAAGGAATGAAATTCACTTTCCATCGTGCTATCGATGCTTGTAACAATCCTCTTGAAGCATTGCAGATTTTAGTCGACTTGGGTTTTGATAAAGTCCTTACCTCGGGATGCAAACCTAAGGCTGCAGACGGAATAGAAATGATAGCCAAGATGCAACAACAATACGGCGATAAGATTAAGATAATGGCAGGCGGCGGCGTTAATGTAAATAATGTCCAAAAAATTATTAACGAAACAGGTATTTCAAACTGCCATGCTTCTTTGACTGTAGATGTGGAAAATTACGGCCAAAATCTTTATCCTGAGAAAGTTGACAATACTGGTGCAGCTATGTGCTGGAAGGTGTCGTCACCAGCTCTTATCAAGGAAATGTTAAAAATTGTTAAGGATTGTTAAATAATAGTTAAACAGAGGTAAGTGCTTCGTTATTATATTATTTTACTTTAACTTTACAAATCCAAAACAACAATCAAAATAATTGTAACTAACTGATTTTTTAAAAGGAAAGGATTATTATGAAAATTCGTAATTTATTCGTTGTAGCGGCTCTGCTGATGTTGTTTTCATGTGCAGAGAAACACGCCAATCCTTTGATTCAAACTTTGAATGAATCTTGGAAGGTCACGACCGACACCTTAGATATTAATATGCAGGTTGATGTTCCTTCGGTGATAATAGCTGACATGTATGAGGAAGGTTTGATACCTCATCCTTATTATAGCGACGTTGAGACATCTTTGCATTGGATTCCACAGCGTGAATGGGTTTACACCTTGAACTTCGATGCTGATGAAAATATCATGTATGAAGATGTGATAGAACTTGTATTCGAAGGTCTTGATACATACGCTGATGTGTGGCTCAATGGAGAACATCTTTTCTATGCTGACAATATGTTCCGTACATGGACTGCTGATGTCGAAGATATTTTGAAGGAAAATGATAATAATATCAAGATTAAATTCTATCCTTTTGATAAGGTGAGAGATAGCTTGATTGAGACATATTCTCTTCGTTTTCCTGAGAAATATGCCGTCATGCGTAAAGCGGCATATCAAAATGGTTGGGACTGGGCACCACGTTACATGAATATGGGAATCTGGCAGCCTGTCTATCTCAAAGCCTGGACTCGTTCAACGCTTAACCAAGCTACTGTTATCACGACTGCAATTCAAGAAGATAAGGCAGAATTGTGTTTTGAAACATATATTGAAGCCGACAAAGAACACGATGTTACATTGCAGCTTTTCCAAAATGACGTGAAGATTTTGGATAATAATGTTCAACTTAAAAAAGGTAATAATCATTTCTCTTTCCCATTTGAAATCGCAAATCCTAATTTGTGGTGGCCTAATGAGTTGGGTGAACAAAATATGTACACCTTTAATGTTAAAATGCTTGACGATGAGAATATCATTGAAACAAAAGATGTTACAATGGGAATTCGTACCATCGAAATGGTGGAAGAGCCTGACAGCATTGGTACTGCTTTTTATTTCAAAGTGAATGGAACGCCTATATATATGAAAGGTGCGAACTACATTCCAGAAGAAATGATTACCTCATGGATGTCTAGAGAAAAGACTAAGAAACTTCTCGAACAATGTGTTGGTGACGCTCACATGAATATGTTGCGTGTTTGGGGTGGAGGCATCTATCCTCCTGATTATTTCTTCGAAATATGCGATAGTCTCGGTATTCTCGTTTGGCAAGACTTTATGTTCGCTGGCTCGACATATCCTTACAGCGATGAATATATTAATAATGTAAGAAAAGAAGCTGAGAAACAAGTCTTAAGATATAAGAACCATCCATCACTTGCATTATGGTGCGGCAACAATGAAATCAGCGAAGGTTATTACAACTGGGGTTGGCAAAATTCGATGGGCTGGTCTGACGAAGAATATAAGGAAATGAAAGACGGCTACGACAAACTCTTCGAAGTGATGTTGGATGAAGTCGTTAAGAACAATGATAAGTCAAGACCTTATTGGCCAAGTTCTCCAAAGAACGGATGGGGTAGAGCTGCAAGTCTCACCGAAGGCGACGTTCACTATTGGGGCGTATGGTGGGGCGAGCTTCCTTACGAGATTTATAAAGAAAAAGTAGGACGTTTCAACAGCGAATTCGGTTATCAGTCATATCCTTCAATGTCGACACTTAAGATGATAGATGAAAATCTGGATTTTAATAACGCTGTTATACAGGCACATCAGAAACATGCAAGAGGCGAGAAACTCATCATGGATCATGTGGTTAAATATTATGGCGAACCTGCAGACTTTGAAGATTATGTTTATCTCAGCCAGCTCTCTCAGGCATACGGAATGGATGTAGCGATTTCTGCACAGCGTGCTTCACGCCCTCGCAGCATGGGTTCTCTCTATTGGCAACTCAACGATGCTTGGACTTCAATATCATGGTCTTCAATAGATTATTACGGAAATAAGAATGCTTTCCATTACAAACTCAGCGAGATGTATGCACCTATATTATTAGGTATGGATGAAAAAGAAAATGGCATATATAATATCTGGGTAAGCAATGACTTGCAACGTGATATCAAAGGACGTATTCGTGTTTTGGTAGAAGATATGAAAGGAAATCAGATGTTTGCATTTTCTGAAGTTGTAGATATCAAGGCTAACAGCTGTTTTAGACTTAATGAAAATGTCAGAATCAATGTGTCGAAGAAGAAAAGAACTGAGTGTTATGCACGTATCATCCTTATGGAAGAAGACACTGTCTTGAGTGAGCGTTTGCATTTCTTTGCATATCCAAAAGATTTGAAACTTGTCAAGACAGAACTCGAGCCAAAGGTGACATTCGCTGATGGAAAATATACTCTTGAATTTAATTCAAAGGTATTTGTGAAAGACGTGTTCGTTTCAACGGCAGAAGCAGGTGAGTTCTCAAGAAACTTCTTCGATGTACTTCCTAATACACCGATGATTATAACATTCGAACCGGAAGATAAGGAAAAGAAAAATTTGAAGTTTAAGGTACACACCTATAATAATTGAATTAATATTTAAAAAATTATAAAGTTATGAGAAAAATCTATTTGATAATGGCACTTGCATGTATGGCATTGGTGTCATGTAAGCCAGATGGTGTTGACGGAAAACATCATGGTCACGAATATGTTGACTT
>JAZRNQ010000080.1:0-25116 GCA_045648285.1 Bacteroidales bacterium
AATGTTACTTGGTCTTTTGAGAAAGAGTTTGATGTAAAGTTACCAGCTGCTGTAAGACGATAACCGTTTGTGAAGTTAAAGTCATAAGCTGCAGCGATGTTCAATTGAGTTGGTAACTCGAATTGGTCAGCGCGGTGGATAACTGTAAGTGATGAACCCCAGAATGATTCAGGATTTGCTTTGAAAGTAAGACCGTCGCCTTTGTATGTCATGGTAGGTCCGATGTTTTTCAAAGTAATACCAAAGTGAATGTTATCTGTGATACCAGTTACATATTGGATACCTGCGTCTAAAGCGACACCTGTACCTGTCATATCAGAAATAGATTCGCTGATGATTTTTAAAACGAAACCAGCATGAATACTATTTGAGAATGATTTAGCAACTGCAACGTTAATATTCATCAAACTTGGCTTGAATGTACCTAATGTCATATCTGGATTTTCTGTTGTAGTTCTGTAGATTTCACCAGGGTTGAATGACATAACATAGAGACCGGCTACAACTGTTTCAGAAACACGTGTCAAGAAACCGAATGAATAAGCATTAACATCAGAACCCTTCAACCAATCTGTGTAAGAGAAGTTAAGGTCGATGGAGTTCGTTGCAGTGATACCTGCAACGTTACCCCACATAGCTTCGACACCATGTATTTTTGACATACCAGCATTAGCCCAACCAGCTGATGCAGCCCATGGATTAATCAACAATTCTGTTGCACCTGCTTGACCTAATCTGTCCTGATTACCTGCGAATGCTGTGTTGCTGTATCCTAATACTAAGATAGTCAAGCTTACTATAACGATAGATTTTAATAAATTTTTCATGATCGTACTTTTTAATTTTGTTCGCATAATAATTAGAATGTATTTAAGTCAACTTGACGCATTGCTGCATAGAACTTAACTGTTGTTTCATTGCCAGTTGTATTATCCTTAACGTGAATGATATAGAAACCACTTGCGATAGGAGTATTGGCATGGTTAGTCAAATCCCAATCAATTGATGTAACACTAGAGTCTTTCTTGAACTGACGAATCTTAGCTCCGTTAACAGTGTAGATTGTAACAACGCACTTGTCTGGAACGTTAGCAATCTTAACTTTGTGTGTAAGAGCATTGTCTTCGTATGTTGAGAATGCATAATATGGGTTAGGTACTACTGTTACCATTCCAAGGTCACTCTTAGCTTTTTCGATATCGTTCATAACAGGGCCACAACCTGCTGTTGAGAATGTATAATATGGATTATATCCTCTATAGTTGATTGTGTCGAACAATTCTGAATCATTTTCGAGTGCAAAGTTACCATAACCAGCTCTATATGGAGTAGCTATACGAACTGAGATTGTAACAGGGTTTCCTTCTTGTAACCATTCTCTTCCTTCTACAGGCATTGGCATACCAGTCCAAAGTGGTTGTCCCCATAATGCTGTGTAGAATACACTTGAAAGTGATGATGAAGGAGCTTTTTCAATAGCAGCAATTGTATTGTATAAGTATGCACCAGCATCATAAGCAGGAGATTTGAATGGAATCTTATATGAGTTGCTACCCAAATTACCAGCGTCATTCATTGGGAAGATGTAAACGAAGTGTTTACCACCCATTACTGGAGTATTATCGATACCATCGAACAAGACAGGGTCTGAAAGCTGAGCGATAGGAGCTGACAATACAGTTGTTTCTTTCAATGCTGGTGGGTTGAACATCATATCACGACCATTTAATTCTTGGTAGTATGAATCTTCACCATAGCACATGTTAAGACGAGCACCTGTTTCTATGTCAATTGCATAACCTGGGAACCAACCCATACCGTTTGCAGCGATATAGTTAGGATCTTCTGGGTTATTACTTGGTGCCATTGTCATTGATGCACATGGATTACCATCTTTATCAATTGATGGAGCTCTACGCAATGTGAATGCAGGAGCATTACCTTCTGTCAACTGTGGATCTAAGCCCATTTCAAAGACAGGACAACGTGTCCATTTTGATTTATCTGATGTCAATACGATGTCAATAGAACCAATTCTTCTGAAGATAGAGTCAATTCTACAATTTGACTTGTATAATGGACCAGGAACAAATTGACCTGAGTTTCTTGAGAAGTTTGTCATGAGTAATGGAGCCCATGTACCTTCTGCTATACTTTCAAATACTTGATCTGGGTCGTAAGGAACTGATGAACCACCTGTTGTAGAGAATACTAAGAAGTCATTGTCTTCAGGATTCTCTTGGTTAGCATAGTTACCTGAACGAATCCAGTTAAGTGCTGAACCTGGCATATTATCATCATCTCTAATACCGCTTAACCATCTGTTAGAACTATCAGCATATTTAACTGATGTTGTAATCAAACCGTTGTTTGGAGCAAGGATTCTTTGAATTGTTTTTGGCAATGGAGGATCATCGCTACTATCAAGATATTGACCTACTGGTGTAGGACCTAACAACCATGGTTGGTAGATGCTAACAGAAATACCTCTTTCAATGAAGATTTGTTCTGTTTGCATTTCTGATGTATTATCAGCTACAAATACTTCACCTGTATTAAGGTCTTTCAAGAACCATCTGAAAGCAATCTTTGATGCTGTATCGCCGATAATTGCATTGTCACCTGTTACATTAGTGATGAGTTTTCTTTCATATTCATCGAACCATAAAGCATATTCTGTTGAAACAACGTTCAATGGGTCAACAACTTTAATGTCGATTGGACCATAACCAGCTTTGTATGTTGGGTGATATGCTACAGGATATTCTGCATCACCGAATTTAACATTGCTTGTTGCAGGACCTTTACTCATGATTTCGTCAATAGTTTCTTGAGTCAATTCAAGTTGGTTACCACCATTACCTAAACCAGACCAACGAGTAACTTGTACTTTATCGCCATAGTTAGAGTTGATTATAGTACCATCAACTGCTTTATGAGGAACTGCAGAATACATCTTGATATTCTTACGACCTGCTAAATAAGGTGATTTTTGACCATAAAGAGCGATTGGGTTATTAGCATCAACTTCATAATCTTGATAATTATTATAAGCATAAGAAATTGCCATATAATAATATGTCTTATGGTTAATCAAGTTAACGTCACCTGTTGTTGTGAACGCATCTTGTGTAAGAACGAAAGTACTCTTGATACCGTTATCTGCACCTTGTACCATCATTGTTGGAACTGATGCTTGTAAGTCATCATCATAGATGAAGTTTTTAATTTCAGAAACACCATTCTTAACGTCACATTGGTAAACGATACGAGCTTTGCTGATGTCATTAAGTTCATCAACATTGACTTCTTTATTAGCCAATTGGTATACGATATAACCTTCGAAACGATAAGTTGAGTCGTTACGTTGTGTTGAGTCAGTTGCAAGAGGTCCACAAATTTGTGAATCTATTTCTGTATATGACTCACCTACGTTGTTTGAGTTTTCTGAATTTGAAATATAAACGATAAGTTTTCTATCGAGTTCTCGGAATGTGAGGTCTGGAGCATCTGGACCATCGAGAACGTCGAAACAGTTGTCGAACATAGCTTGACATTTATCGTCAACGCGACGTAACAATTCTACTGATGACCAAGCTGTACCAGCAGCTGAACGTGCCCATGGCACACCGAAAGTGATGTAGTTAACAGCACCTGGTTTCAATGTGAAAGGACCAGCTGATTGCATAAAACGACGGTCGTATGGATTGTTAGGGCTACCATTAGCACCTGTTTCTTCACTCCAGTAACCATTAAATTCAGGAACTATACCACCTGTACCCCAGTTACATGGGTCAGAATCGTATGGGAACATGAAGTCGCAAGCTACGTCAGTAACACCAACGCTACCTGGAACAGCATTACCACCATAGTGCATCTTGTCACCATTTTTCCAAATACCTCTAAGGAAGTTATAGTATTCAGCTGCTTTGTCAGGGTCACCATTGTCTGATTGGTTATTATCGTGATAAACGAAACGGCGCATACCGAAACGTTCGTCGTCTATAATACCATTTTCGAAGTTAACACCATTGATACTTTCGTCGCAGTTTTCTCCTGTGATAGGATTATATTTAGGGTTGTCGATACCATCTGGATCCAAATATGGACCTTGGAAGAAGTCAACACCTACAGCAGGAGGGTTAGCACCGTAAGCTTCAGGTTCACCTTGACCATCGATATTTTTACCATTATAACCATAACCTAAACCACGGCTAACGTCGCAACCGACAAAGTCGTCTCTTGAGAAACCAAGGTCAACGTCTGTCCATGGTGAGAAGTATGTATTTGTTAAGGTATAAGTTGAACGGTTGATAATCTCATAGCTATAGAAAGTCATGTTATTGATTTCGTCGTTAGTAGCGAAAGCGAAAGCTTGAGCTCTAATTTCGAGACCGATAGCTGAACCACCTGTTTCTGTGTGAGCATTACCTCTATCGTTGAAAACCCACCAAAGTGTTTGGTCACCTTTGATGACTTGGTCAGCTAAGATAGAACCTTTAACAGAACCTTCATAAACTTCATCCATTGTAGGGACTTGGCTATGACAAAGTTCATTTTCAATGTCATAATATGGATAATCACCTTTAGCAGGATCGTAATGAGTATCTTTATCTCTATCATAGAAAGGAGCGAGATAATAACTCATACCTCTACTATCATCACCGTGTGCTGGCCAGTTAGCGATTGAAGATGGGATTTCTTCTCCCATAAACTGACCTGTTACAGGGTCACAATTAGCAATAAAATCATCTACTTCAGCGCGAGTGATTGAGAACATCTTATCATATTCCATACATGTTACAGGGTCGATAGATGCAGTACCATCAATTGTAAGTGGTCCTGTCCAGAAATCGTTACCTGTTTGACGGAAACGGATAGCAGCACACTTTAGCTGTTGGTTGATGTCAAGACCAGCAATCCAAAGTGAACCTGCATATAATGATGTTGATGAGCTATTTGCTGGGATATAATACTTAGCTCCTGTTCCGCCAGGAAGATCCCACCACATGTCACCACCAGCATTAACACGCACTCTCGCATTGTTGATATTCAACCATGCAAATGTAGAAGACGGTGTACAACCAGCTGTTGTACCTCTAAGAGTACGAGATTTTTTGTCAGCCATCTTGACTTTCTCGGCTCTTACTTCTGTTACACTCAAAAAGAGACATGCAACAATTAATAAACGAAATATAGTCTTCATATTCTGTAATTATTTATTCTTTTAGAAGTTAAAGATTACACCAAATCTAATTTGACGTGGTTGTGAATAGAAACCAGGGTTATCAACATACAAACTATAAAGATATCTAAATGATTCTGGATCTCTTTGTGTATTGATTTCACGTTGCCATTCAGGAGCTGACAAATAACCATCATCATTTGGGTTACCTGTTGCATTATAAACGCCCATGATATTCTTAGAATTCAAGAGATTCAAGATTTGGAAGTAAACGTTCATATAAGCATTACGTCCACCTTCTCCATCTTTAGCACCAAGTTTCAAGTTGATATCTCTGTCGATACGGAGGTCAAAACGGAATGACCATGGAAGTCTTGAACCATACATTGAACCTTCTAAGATGTTGTTTGAAGCAGAGATTGGTGATGTGATATTTTTAGCTTTAGTATATGGAGTACCAGAACCACCATTAACTGTCAAGCTAGCACCTGTATTTTCTAACCAATTGATTGATTTCTTACCTGATTTTTCACGGTTTGTAACAGGTCCGTTATAATCTCTTCCTTCACCGAAACGGTAGTCAAGAACAATGTTGAATTGGTGACGACGGTCCCAAGGCATAGGGAA
Organism: Bacteroidales bacterium; assembly: GCA_045648285.1. Taxonomy (GTDB): domain Bacteria; phylum Bacteroidota; class Bacteroidia; order Bacteroidales; family F082; genus Limimorpha. The sequence continues at coordinate 5,813 of JAZRNQ010000080.1, forward strand.
TGTTGAACGTAAGTTAGGTACACCAGCAGCAATCAAAGATGCCATTGTTGTTGTACTTGCACCTGTTGCATTAGAGAATTGTAATGTATAACTTGCACGTAAACGAACATTACCTGTTCTACGTAAGTCGTATGATGCTGTGAGACCTTTAACTGTACTAAAGTCTAAGTTACTGAATGATGTATAATCTTTAGGATATGCACCTGTGTAACGATACAACTGAATCATGTCACGGATTTCACGGTAGTAACCTGTGATTGTCATTGATGATGAATTGGTCAACTTTTGAGTGAAACCTAATTCATAGTCAATTGTTTGTGAAGGTTTCAATGATGGATTTGCGATAGCACCACTGATTTGATCGAAATAATAATATGTATAAATATTAGTAAAGTTATTATTTGGACGTTGTGTCAAAACATCGTAGTGTGCAAAGAACAAAGCTTCATCAGAGATTGGGAATGAGAATGAAATACGTGGCATTACACTCCATTGTGGGTCATAATCTTTGAATGAATTTGTGTTGATTCTCTTTTGTGTTGGGTCTGTTAACCATGGTGAAATACCATTACCTTTATCTAACAATGTAGGGTTTGTCATTTCGATACCTTCTGCATCGTACCATACATTATTGTTACGATAACCAACAACTTCTGTGATATCATCAACTTTGTTTACGTAAACTGCGAAGTCATCACCGATATTATCTGGAATGTCAACTTCTGTACCATTTTGAAGGGTAATCTTACCATCCTTTGCAACGTCACCTACTGTTTGGTAATCATAAAGGATATAAGGGTCTTTGATAACTTTTTGGTTAGCGTCGAAACGGTCAACACGAACACCAACGTTGAAGATAAGGTCTTTGAAAGCAAATTTATCTTGGATGTAACCAGCCATGTAAATAGGTTGGAATGTACCTACTGGACGTGTATAGTTACCATTTTCATCAACTTCTGTGAAGAAGTCTTCGAATGTTGGTTGACCTTTTATCTTATTACCTTTATAGTCATAACCATAGTATGATACGTATGAAGTACCGTCTTGTGTTAATTCATCTGGAGTGAACATACTGATATCGAAACCATCTGCCAATGTTGCAGTATGCATAACACCATTCTTATCATAATATTGGATTGAGTTATCGTTGAAATCGTATGAGTCGATGTTAATCCATTCTAAGCCATTAACATCAAGACCTAAAGCTTCACGAAGATTCTTATCGAATTGATATTGTGATGCTTCGTCATATTTTCTGTAGTAACGGATTGTATCAACGAAACCATCGTAGCTAACAACTTCTGGGTTAGCGATGTCTAACTGTTGGATGTGGAAGTTAGCCAATGTTCTCATCAAGTACCACATACGGTATCCGCTGATACCATAAGATCTGCTATTACGTTGTTCATATTGGAAACCAAGTTTAAGCTCGTGATTACCAATTGTCATAGCACCTGAAAGGTTAACATTGAATTTATCTGATTCACTGAATCCATAGTTTGTTTGGATTGAACCTGGAACTGCATACATACCGTAAACTGCAGAAGGACCATCACCATTCAAGAGAGCACCACCAAGTTGGAGATCTGTGAAGTTTTGATAGTGTCCGAGTGGATCTGTGTATAAGTCATAATACAAAGAAGTATAGTTTGAAAGCAAAGGATTTTTATCTGATGCTTGGAACTCTACCAATGTATCATAATCCCATGATGTAGTTGCCCATACATTATTGTAATACTTAACTGCACCTGTTGCTGGGTCTTTTACTGCAATTGTACTATCTGCATAACCATAAGATGGAGTCTTGTGGATAGTATACTTACCAAGGTAACCGTAGTCCCAAATATTATCCCAGTGGTCTGGGTCACCAGATTCGCTATTATAACGTTCGTAGTCAACTTGCAAGCTATAGTAGAAGTTTTTAATCAAAGATGTGCTTTCTTGTGGAGTTGGGAATCTTTGAGTGAAACGTCCATAAACGCGCCATGTTTTATATGTACCAACAGCATTCTTATCATAGTTAAAGTATGCATTACCTCTGCTATAAGAATTGCTCTTACCGGTGTTAAATGTACCACCGAATGTCAAGTTGATTGTTTCTGTTGTACGTACGTTGATATTACCAGCAAAGTTTGCGCTATAACCAGATGTGTTTTGTGAGTTTTTAATATACTCCATTGAACCCATTCTAGTATATTCACCATTAAGGTAAGTACCAGCACCTGATCCAGATACACGGATAGGGTTTGTCTTGATGAATTCCAACCATTCATCTGTAGCTTTGTAATGACCTACAGCTGACAAAGCACCGTCACGGTTGTAGTTAACTTCACCTGACAAGAAGAAACCGAGCAAAGCTGTTTCACTTTGTTTGCCTTTAATCAACGGACCTTGAATGTTGAGACCAGCTCTACTGTGACCATAACCATCTAATAACTCAGATGTTTCCATTTCGATACCAGCGCCAAATGTTCTAGAAGGTCCTTTTGTTGTCATGTTGATGATACCGCCAGTAGCGTCACCATACATAGCTGGAAGACCTGAAAGAAGAACTTCAACTTGGTCGATAGCTGATTGTGGAACAGAAGCAGAACCGATAACACGAACGCCGTCAACATAGTAAGTAGCTCCATCACGAGCACCACGCATGTTACCGGCTTCACCGTCGCTTGAGAAAACACCACCAACACTAGCTGCAACAGCTGATGCAGAACGTTGAGGCATCTTAGCAATTTCTTCCGCAGTAATAGTAGCACCACCTGAAGTGTTATCCTTTGAAATCAAAGGCACTTTGTAGTCTACAATTTCAACAGCATCCAACATTTCTGTTTGCATGCTCATAGGCACATCCTGGAAAGTAATTTTGTTAGCAGGAATAACAATGCCTTTCATAACGAAAGTATTGTAACCAACAAAAGTTGCTTTCAAGTCGTAGGTTCCCGGAGGAATCGGGTTGATGTCATAGTTGCCATCAAAGTCAGAACTAGTACCACCCACCTGCGTGCCACCGTTTTCCAAAACGATGTTAGCAAATGGAATTGGTTCACCAGTGTCTTTGTCGACAACTGTACCTTGAAGTCGTCCGACTTGTGCAAGTGCTAACGACCACGATGTCAGCACTATACAAAGGGTAAATAGTAATTTTCTTAACATACCTTAAAATTTTATGTTATACTACTCAATTGTTCGTTAAAAGGAGTTCAAAGATACGATAAAAATTTAAACAAATTAAAGTTTTTTTTCAATTTCAGAAAATATTTTTCAACATCTAAAACCTTTGTAAAAACTACTTGTTATATACAACCTATTAATTAATGTATATAAATAAAAAAAACATCTTCCATTTACAAATCATGCAAACGGAAGATGCGTGTTAAAATTAAATTTATATCGCTTTAGAGATTGTTTATAACTTCTAAAATTCTCTCCTTTTTCCTCTTCGAAACAGGAACCTTTGTGTCGTCGGTCATCACGACCATCATCTCATCTTTTATGAAATTTTTGATGCATCGCATATTGACAAGATGCGACTTATGCGTCCTCACAAAATCGTATTCTTCTAACTTCTGGTCTATTTCCTTCAGGGTTTTACTTACCATCAAACTTGTACCATCCTTGAAGAATATTATTGTGTAGTAATTATCCGACTCACACCTTATTATATCATCTACATTAATCAAATGTATTTTATCAGCAGTTGAGAGACTTATCTTTCTTACCACTAGCTGTTCTGGGTCGAGGTTCTTCAAAAGACTGTCATATTGTTTTTTCAAAGTCTTCTTATATTTTGCTTCCTTCACCTTTTCCACTGCTGCTACCAACTCCTTAGGATCTATCGGCTTAAGAATATAGTCCAGGGCATCGTGTCGAATAGCTTTGATAGCGAATTGCTCATAAGCTGTGATAAACACAACTTCAAAATCTTTATCTTCAATGGATGACAACAACTTGAAGCCACTACCACCAGGCATCTCTATATCAAGGAAAACCAAATCAGGATGGAAAGTCTCTATCATATTCTTTCCCGATACTATATCATCAGCCTCAGCACACACCATAACATCTTGACAATATTGAGCTAACAATGACTTCAATACTTTACGAGCCATTTCTTCGTCTTCAACAATAACACATCTTATCATAATATTTCCTTTCTTTTTTAATCATAAAAACTAATGACGATATTAACTCTTGTTCCCAACGCCACACCTTTATCATCATACAAGTCAACGACTTCAACACTAAAATCGTCATTGGATATTTTAGTAAGCGTCTCCAGACGTCTTCTGGTAATGCTCATTCCATACGACTTATGAGACGCGCCTTTTTCTTGTTTCGTCTTTTCAGAATGCTTACGTCCCACTCCATTGTCTTCTACAACACACAATAATTTATTCTCCGAAAGCTTTGAGAATCTAACACTTAAAAAACAATCATCTTTCTTTGGAACAAGTCCATGGATTATCGCATTCTCAACAAAAGGCTGCACAATCAATGGTGCCACCTCTATATTATTTGCATCCACCTCTGAATCAACATCTATCTTATAGCTGAATCTATTTCCCAAGCGCATCGATTCTAACTGCAAATACAGACTAACTGCCTCTATCTCATCGGTCAATGTAACATAACGTTCGTTAGAATTATTCAGAATACGTCTCATCAATTTTGAAAAACTCGACAAATAACTCACAGCATTATCTACATCATTATTCAATATGTATTGCTGGATGCTGTTCAATGTGTTGAAAATGACATGCGGATTCATCTGCAGCTGCAAGGTCTTCTGTTTCAACTGTAACATCTGTGTCTCCAATTCTGAGATGATACGTTTCTGCTCTCTCTTCTGGTGCACATTCTTATTTCTCTGTCTGATAATGACAAATATTGCCAAAGACAATAGCATTATAGCCAACACATTAAACCAAACCGTCTGATACCATGCTGGATGTATTATAATCGTCAGCTCTACAGGTTCCTCCATCCATTGATTTACTTCATTCGCCGCCTTAACCTTAAACACGTATGTTCCAGGACGAATTCTATTATAATCCACATACCTATGGTTTGACGTGTTATATTCCCAGTCTCTGTCATAATTATCAAGCATGTAAGCATACTTAACCATATTCTTTCTCAATAAGTTAAGAGTAGCAAACTCTATCTCGAAAGAATTGTATTTATATGACAAATGAAGAGTGTCGCCATGTGAGAGATAACGATGTTTCTTGCCGTCACTCGAAAGCAATTTCGTTATCACCACGTTTGGTGATGTTGTTTCCAAATGAATCTCATCAGGTTTGAAATAATTAAATCCGCTGAAACCTCCAAAGAAAACGAAGCCACCACTACTTTTCAAAAAAGCATTAGGTGTAAATTCATTTCCCTGCAAACCATCAGTAACATCGTAATTCATTGTCTCTCTCGTAGCAAGCTCATATTTCATAATACCTTTACTAGTACTTGCCCACAGTGAGCCTTTATCGTCTGGCACAATAGCATACACCATTGTTCCAATGTCACCCATCATCTTTGAAGCCTTAAATTGTTTTTTATCTGGAGAAAATGACAACATTCCATTGGAATATGACCCAATATAATAACGTCCATTCTCACCATCAACAATGTCGAAAAATCCATTGTTTTTAACAACATCGTTTTGCGTAAGAGAATCTGGCAGGTAATATGTTGTAAAATCATCGGAATCATAATCATATATTGCCAGACCATTACCCGTTGTAACATACAGAGCCTCATCCTCTAACAGCAAGTCGAATATATCATGATTAGGGATGGACCTCTTATTATTCTTTTGCGGATTATAAAACTGATGCGTTCCATCTTTTAAGTTTATCGAACATAAGCCAAGGTTCGTCGCAACCCACATATTGTCATTCTTGTCCACAACAGTACCTCTGATAACAGCATGTTTCAGTTTGCTTATGTTATATTTGTCAGAGACATCAACGACCTCATCTTTCTTGATGTCATATATAAACAATCCATTATTGCGAGTTCCTACCCACAGACATGAGTCTTCATCCATATAGAAATTATACACATACAACGACTCAAAATGATTCTCCTTCGAATTGAAGTATGTATTAAAATCCGTTATGGATTTATCATCTACATTAAAAACCTTTATACCCGATTCTGTACCGACAAGGATATTATTATTCTGCATTTCTAGGAAACAGTTTATGGATAGCATAGAGCCGTTTTCATAAATGCTGACTGTCGAGAATTTTGCAAGATTATTTTCAAAACGATTCAAGTCTGTAAAAGTAGCAATCCACACAGAACCCTGCTCATCTTTATATATGTCATAAATATAATTCTCCGATATGGCATTCAACTTATTGAACTTAGATATATGCATCGCCGTGTTGTCTTGGTAATTATACACATACAAGCCATTGGTATATGTTGCAATCATCACCTCATTGTCAGAAAAAGGAATTATATTTGAAACATCTAACTTCAGCGACTTATTGCGTGTCAATGCATTAAGATCTATTCGCTTGATATTCCTATTCTTTGCATCAAACACACATATTCCATTGGAGGTTCCGATAAATACCAGCTCGTCAGAAATCTTACACATGCATTTTAGGTCATTATCGGGCAATGAGGTCTCGTAATTTCCAAAGTAATTCAGATGTCGCAACGACTGATTGTCATCATGATAGATAACCAAGCCGTTAGATGTAGCCACAAGCCATGATCCGTCATGATCGACATGTTCTATGTAGCGCACTTCATAGTCAGGGAAATAGTTGTTGATTTTTGGTATTTCAAAGGTTTTCAATCCGAGGTCATAAACGGAAGTACCTCCTTTGGTACATATCACCACCTTACCATTGATAGGCTTGCTTATGTGGAAGATGTGATTGTCTGGAATTATAAGGGAATCTGTTTCTGCAAAGAAGTTCGTAGCTTTTTTGTTTTTTATATCATAAATACAAAGTCCTTTTTCCGTTCCAACGAAGAGAGTATCGCCTACAGAACGAATGTCTGTAATAGTAGCATTGATAATTCCGTCAGTCTGATTATATTCTTCGAAGCTATAACTATCGTATGAGTTCAAGCCACGTTTGGTTCCAAACCACATCATGCCGTTTTTATCTTGTTCTATAGCAGTAACGACATTGGTACTGAGATAACTCTGCGATACTTTATTAGTAGCAATATCTTTATTCAAGACATAAGATGACAAGCTATTATTCTGAGCCGACAAGTCACCAATAATCAAGGCTAAAAAAAACAGAATAATATAATTAACTTTATTTGTCATAATCTTATATCTATATCAGAAAATTAATAAAAATCACCGTAAATAACAATAAAACCAATACTATAATACGTTATATCACAGTGATATAGTTATACTCTTTCTTTTTTCTAAAAAATTAAACAAATATATTGTATTTTTGTTTTCGAATTATGAAAAAAATTTTTGTCATATTAGTATTTTTATTGGGAGCCATGTCATGCAACGACACGCCTCATAATCCGAACATCCCGGATGTTTATATCAATTTCGAGATTTATCCTAATTCCACAATGAATTACGAACTTAACACTGTCAGCGGATGGATGGAAGTTACTGCGCCATGGCCTAGCCGAGGCATAATCATTTATCGCTACTCGCAAGACGAATTCAAGGCTTACGAGCGACAATCGCCAAACGAACCTGACTATTGCGGAGAGAACTCCAGACTTATAGTCGAATTTCCTTTCGTCATCGACACCTGCCTTGACGTAAAATACAGCATCTTAGATGGTTCCATATTCACACCTGGTTACATAGGATATCCTCTTATCGAATACAGAACTCAATACGACGGACATACTCTTAGGGTTTTTAATTAGGAACTAAGGGTATGAGGAACTAAGGAACTAAGGGTATGAGGAATTGAGGAATTAAGGAATTGAGGAAACCCCTCATACCTTTAGTTCCTCAATTCCTTAGATCCAAAAAAAAGCGGTCGAATGACCGCTTTTTTTTTAATATCTGTAGATATCTGATTTGTATGGACCGTCGACTGAAACGCCGATGTAGTCTGCTTGTTCTTGTGTGAGTCGTGTCAACTTAACGCCGATTTTTTCGAGGTGTAATCTAGCGACTTCTTCATCGAGATATTTTGGCAAGCAGTAGACATCAACAGGATAGTTACCTCTGTTTTTCCATAAGTCTAACTGAGCTAATGTCTGGTTTGTGAATGAGTTACTCATCACGAAGCTTGCGTGACCTGTTGCACAGCCGAGGTTAACCAAACGACCTTCTGCCAAGATGAATATTGAGTTGCCATTAGGCAAGATATATTTGTCGACTTGAGGTTTGATATTGACTTTCTTAACGCCTTCGAGTCTTTCCAAAGCAGCGACTTGAATTTCATTGTCGAAGTGACCGATGTTACATACGATAGCTTGGTCTTTCATCTTGAGCATTGACTCGAGAGTAACGACGTCACGGTTACCTGTACATGTAACGTAGACATTACCTTCAGCCAAAGCTTCTTCAATTGTTGTGACTTCGAAGCCTTCCATTGCAGCTTGTAGAGCGCAGATAGGGTCGATTTCTGTCACGATGACTCTTGCTCCGTAAGAACGCATTGAGTGAGCGCAGCCTTTACCGACATCGCCGTAACCGAGAACGACGACGACTTTACCAGCGAGCATAACGTCTGTAGCGCGTTTGATACCGTCAGCGAGAGATTCGCGGCAACCGTATAAATTATCGAATTTTGATTTTGTAACGCTGTCGTTAACATTGATAGCAGGAACGAGGAGCTTGCCTTGTTCTTTCATTTGATACAAGCGGTGAACGCCTGTTGTTGTTTCTTCAGAAACGCCTTTCCAGTTAGCGACCACTTCATGCCAGAAGTTAGGATTTTCTTCGTAAGTAGCTTTGATGACTGACATAAGAGCTTCTTCTTCAGCATTTGTTGTAGCGACATTCAAGAGAGAAGGGTCGTTTTCGCAGTCGTAGCCTTTATGTATTAATAATGTAGCGTCGCCGCCATCGTCAACGATGAGGTCTGGACCTTTGCCGTCGGCGAATGTCAAAGCTCTTTTTGTACACCACCAGTAATCTTCTAAAGTTTCGCCTTTCCATGCGAACACTGCTGTTCCAGCTTCAGCGATAGCAGCTGCAGCATGGTCTTGTGTTGAGAAAATATTGCAGCTAGCCCAACGTACCTCTGCGCCGAGAGCGACTAATGTCTCAATCAAGATTGCAGTTTGGATTGTCATGTGTAAAGAACCGCTGATGCGAGCACCTGCTAAAGGTTTTTCTTCGCCATATTTTTTACGAAGTGCCATCAAACCAGGCATTTCGTGTTCTGAAACTTCAATTTCTTTTCTTCCCCAGTCAGCGAGAGACATATCTGCTACTAAATAAGGAAGATCGTTTTGTTTTAATTTTTCATTCATGATATGATGTTTTATATTAATTTTTCTAGAAATGCAAAGATAGAAAAAAAAGGCTAAAGGCTAAAGGCTAAGGACTAAAGTTTTTTAAACTGAAAATTGAAATCTGAAAACTGAAAGTTAATTTTCCATTTTCAGATTTCAACTTTAAATTATTCTAAAATCCTTCAAGAGGCATCGTAACTGTTGGAATAAGCAACAAGCCTCCGAGTATTATCATCAGCAGTATGAATTTCCACGCCCATTTGAACCATTTCTGATATGGCACTCTTGCCACGCCTAATGCCGCGATGAGAACTCCGGATGTCGGTGTTATCATATTGGTAAATCCGTCGCCGAACTGGAACGCCATCACAGTAGCCTGACGACATACTCCTATCAAGTCGCTGAACGGAGCCATGATAGGCATCGTTATCGCTGCCTTTGCCGAACCTGATGGAATCACTACATTGACGATAGTCTGAATAGCATACATGATTTCCACAGACGCTATCTTACCTAAGTCTGTCATGGATTTCGACAATCCATATAATATCGTATCGATGATACCGCCTTCTTGAAGAACGATTACGATACCTCCAGCGAGACCAACGACGACAGCTGCCGACATAATGTCTTTCATTCCTTCAATGAAAAGCTTCGCAATATCGTTGGCAGTGTTTCCTACAGCCATACCACTTGCAATACCCATCACCAAGAATAAAGTAGCAATTTCCATGACGTACCAGCCATAACCCATCACACCTACGATGAGATATAATATTGTATAAAGTAATATCAAAAGTATGAAGTTATGAACAGTCTTTCTCAACGACAATGGTCCTACGATGGCGAATATCGCTGTCAATATCGGAATGAAAGGTGCTGTGAACGAAGCATTACCTATTGTCAAGGTCGTCTCTGGATAATAGAACGAGAACACCGTCATCGCGACGAGCAATATTCCGTAGACATACCATGATTGCTTTGTCTTTATGTTTTCATATTCTTGTTGTCCATCAACGACATGTGCTCTCCAATAAGCGTCTTCGTCATACATCATAGATGATTTAGGATTGCGTTTCACTTTTTTTGCATAAAGCAAGACAAAGGCTATCGTCACTATGTTTATCACCACCCAGCAGAATATTCTGTAGCCTATTCCAGAGAAGAGTGGCACTTCGGCTATTCCTTGAGCAATGCCGATGGTAAACGGATTCAATATCGCGCCAGCGAAACCGACATGTGCTGCCACATATACCATGCACACACCCACGATAGAGTCGTAACCCATTGATATAGCCAAAGGTATAACGATAATAATAAACGCGATACATTCTTCGCTCATGCCGAAGACAGCACCGAATAAGCTGAACAACAACATTATCAAAACGATGATAATATTATCGACACCTAGATATTTAATAAACTTATAATTTTCAAGCCGTTTGGTAAATCTCAAGAAAGAGAATATTCCCATATCGATGGCGTGGCTTTTATTCATAATCCAGAACGCACCGCCTATTATCAATATGAAAATTATGATAGAGCTTTGTTTTTCAAAGCCTTTGAATAAAGCAGAAAATATCTGCCATGTCTGTGGTTCCGATTGATATTGGTCTTGGTATTGTTCAGGCAGCTGGTCCTGATAATAGAAATTTAATTCTGTCTTTTCGGTTCCGTTCTCCAGCACATTCTCTTTGATGTAGAAACCAGGTTTGACGAACCATGTCATCACAGCTGCGATGACGATAATAAAGAAAACTATAACAAATGTATGGGGGACTTTTTTCATTGAACTCTGAACTTTGAGCTTTGAACTCTGAACCCTGAACTAAGGCTATTGGCTTTTGAACGCTTTTGGTTCTTAGTTCTTAGCTCTTAGTTCAAAGTTCTTAGTTCCATTATAACATAAAGAAACTCATCAATACACCTGCTGCTACTGCTGAGCCGATGACGCCTGCTACGTTAGGTGCCATGGCGTGCATGAGGAGGTGATTTGACGGATCGTATTTCTGTCCTTCTATCTGAGAGACACGTGCGCTGTCCGGCACCGCTGACACACCAGCATTACCGATGAGAGGGTTAATCTTGTCGCCTTCCTTCAAGAAGAGATTCATAAACTTAACGCATAAGATACCTCCTGTGGTAGCTACCATGAATGACAAAGCTCCCAAGCCGAATATCAGCAACGACTCTTTAGTGAGGAAGATGTCAGCCTGTGTTGATGCGCCTACTGTGACACCCAACAATATTGTAACGATGTCGATGAGGGCGTTGCTTGCAGTGTTGGCAAGACGTTTTGTCACACCACTTTCCTTCAACAGATTACCGAAGAACAACATGCCGAGCAATGGCAATGCTGAAGGGCTTATGAATGTTGTCAAAAGAAGTCCCACTATTGGGAAGCAGACCTTCTCTGTCTTACTTACAGCGCGAGGAGGCTTCATGTGGATGACGCGTTCCTTCTGTGTTGTAAGCAGTCGCATGATTGGAGGCTGGATGAGAGGCACGAGTGCCATATAAGAATAAGCAGCTATCGCGATAGGTCCGAGGAGATGAGGAGCCATCTTCGATGACAAGAATATCGCTGTTGGTCCGTCAGCGCCGCCGATGATACCGATAGAACCTGCTTCTTTAAGGTCGAAGCCTAGATATAATGCGCCTATGAAAGTAAGGAACACACCTATCTGCGCAGCAGCGCCTATTATCATAAGACGTGGCTGCGATATCAATGACGAGAAGTCTGTCATCGCGCCTATGCCTAAGAAGATAAGCGGAGGATATATACCTTGACGCACTCCGAAATAGAGGTAATTCAAGACTGAACCTTCCTGATAGATACCAGTCTGTATATTCAATCTGAAAGCTTCATTTACTGTTGCCAAAGCTGTTGTCTCGTCCATGCCTTCTGGCAAAGTGATAGAGCCAGCAGCAAGCATCTCGTTAAAACGGCTTATCGCTTCATCAAGTTCTAACTTAATATTCTCGCCAGAGAAGAGACTCACCATCAGAGCCTGTGCATCTTGCAGATTCGACTGCAGAGCACCTTGTTCTGCCAGCTCTTGCAGATGCAACAGAACATCGTTAAGGTCGAAGGTATAAGTCTGTAAGAATGGTATGTTACCTATTATGATACCAGTGCCGATAGGTATCAGCAGCATAGGCTCGAACTCGAACCTAATGGCGAGGAATATAAAGAGAAACGCAACAAGAATCATAATGATGTTGCCTCTTGTTGCGTTTTTAAAACCTGTAAAAGCTATAAAGTTATACAATCCTTCGGCGAAATCTTGACCAATGGTAGATTCTTCATCTACCATGGTCACGGCTATTTCTGTTGCCTCGTCTGTGAAGACGCGTTCTGCCATTGCGGCGTTAGATGTCACAAGAGCATGAAGCACAAACAACACAGCTACCAGCGCAAGTATAACGAAGGATTTTCTCCTTATTGTATTGTGCTTAGGTTTCATAATAAAAGATTAACCGATAATAGCTAAGACTGCACCTTGAAGGATGTTATCGCCAACTTTTACTTTAATATCTTTTATTACGCCATCAACTTCAGCGAGGAAGTTGTTTTCCATTTTCATTGCTTCGTACATTAAAATCTTGTCACCGCGTTTTACTTCGTCGCCTACGTTGACAAAGATTTGCATGATTGTACCTGGAAGTGGAGCCACTGCCTTAACGCCGTTAGCGTCGCCAGCTGCTGGAGCTGCAGGTGCTGCTGATGATGCAGGAGCTACCTTTGGACGTGGAGCGATAACTGGTTTTGCTTCTTCCTTTTCGCGTTCTACGTCAACCTCATATTGTGTGCCATTGACAACAACTTGAGCTTTGTCGTTTTCGAAGCTTTGTACTTCTACTTCATATTGATTTCCACTTATAGTGAACTTGAATTTTTTCATGATTAATATCTGTTTAAATTATTAATTCCTAAAATTTTAGAATTCCATGGTGAAGAAAAGCGTGGCTGTACTCTCTTAATAGTCAACTTGCCTGACTCTTCATCATGAACTTCCATCGACATTGACAACGCCAAGCCTATTGCTACGACGACATCGTCGTTAATATTATTTTTAGAAGTTTTCATATCTACGTTTTTATTCACTTCGACATTTACCTTTTTATTTCTCTTTAAGACAGACTGCCAGTCCATGTTAATAAGTTTTAACAATCCTGAGAAGACCAGATACAACACCACCAATGCGATTATAACGATGAAGAAACCGCTGATGGTGACTATCCAACCTTTGACTTGCAGACCTTCCTGTATTGCTAACAAAGACAAATATAAGGTATTCATCGATTCGATTTTTAAAGTGGAATGTTACAATGTTTCTTAGGAGGATTTGTATCTTTCTTAGTTTCTAAAGCATGTAATGCTCTGATAATGCGGAAACGTGTGTTGCGTGGTTCGATAACGTCGTCGATGTAACCGAATTTAGCGGCATCGTATGGGTTAGCGAATTTGTCGCGGTAGTCTTGTTCTTTCTTAGCTACGAGTTCAGCGCGTTCTGCTGGATCGCTGATAGCTGCGATTTCTTTACCGTCGAGGACTTCAACAGCGCCTGAAGGACCCATAACAGCGATTTCTGCTGATGGCCATGCGTAGTTGATGTCTGCTCTGAGTTGCTTGCAACCCATAACCAAGTGTGAACCACCGTATGATTTACGTACTGTAACAGTAATCTTTGGAACTGTAGCTTCACCGTATGCGAACAACATCTTAGCACCGTGAGAGATGATGCCACCATATTCTTGAACTGTACCAGGCAAGAAACCAGGAACGTCAACTAATGTGATGATAGGGATGTTGAAAGCATCGCAGAAACGTACGAAACGTGCGCCTTTACGTGATGCGTTGATGTCGAGAACACCTGCAAAATATGCTGGGTTGTTAGCTACGATACCTACTGGCATTCCATCGAAGTGTGCGAAACCAACGATTAAGTTTCTTGCGAAGTCTTTGTGTACTTCTAAGAATTTGTTATCGTCGACGATAGAATGGATGATATGTTGCATATCGTATGGTTTGTTTGGATTATCAGGGATAATCGCATTCAATGAATCGTCTTTACGATCGATTGGGTCATCTGTTGGTCTGTATGGAGGTTCTTCCAAGTTATTTTGTGGAAGGTAAGCTACAAGGTCTCTTATCAATTGGAGAGCTTCTTCTTCTGTTGGAGCCATGAATTGGCTGACACCTGATTTTTGGTTGTGAACGAGAGCACCACCTAAGTCTTCTGTGCTGACGTCTTCGCCTGTAACAGTCTTAACAACTTTAGGACCTGTGAGGAACATGTAGCTGTTTTGTTCTGTCATCAAGATGAAGTCGGTCAAAGCTGGTGAGTAAACTGCACCACCGGCACAAGGACCGAAGATAGCTGAGATTTGAGGGATAACGCCAGAAGCGTCGATATTGCGTTGGAAGATTTCAGCATAACCTGCCAAACTTCTTGAACCTTCTTGGATACGAGCACCACCTGAGTCGCAGATACCGATGACAGGAGCACCAACTTTCATAGCTTGGTCCATGACCTTGCAGATTTTCTTTGACATTGTTTCTGACAATGAACCGCCGAAAACTGTGAAGTCTTGTGCGTAAACATAAACCACGCGACCTTCTATTGTACCATAACCTGTTACAACACCATCACCAAGATATTGTTGTTTGTCGAGACCGAAGTCAGTAGTGCGGTGAGTTAAGAACATGTCAAATTCTTCGAAGCTACCTTCGTCGAGTAACATATTGATACGTTCACGAGCTGTGTATTTTCCTTTGGCATGTTGTGAATCAATACGCTTTTGACCGCCACCTAAGCGAGCCTCAGCGCGTTTGTCTAACAATTCTTGAATTTTTTGTTCAATTACCATGATATTTAGGATTTAATTGATGTTTCTTAATTAAAATTATTTGTTTTTATCTTCGCAAAGTTCTGTCAAAACACCACATGTTGATTTTGGATGTAAGAAAGCGATGCTTAAACCTTCAGCGCCGCCACGTGGAGCCTTGTCGATAAGACGGATACCAGCAGCTTCTGCTTCTGCCAAATGACCTTCAATGTTTTCAACAGCGAATGCAATGTGGTGCATGCCACCTTTGCCACCGTTCTTTTCAATGAATGAAGCTATTGTGCTTTCTGGTGATGTTGGTTCTAATAACTCGATCTTTGTTTGACCTACCTTGAAAAATGCTGTCTTAACTTTTTGATCGACAACTTCTTCAATGTTGTAACATTTTGTTCCGAGTAATGTTTCAAAGAATGGAATAGATTCTTCTAAGCTTGTTACTGCTATTCCAATGTGTTCAATATGAGTTGGATTCATAATAACGTTATTTAAATTTTTAAAAAATTCGAATTTCGACACAAAAATAATCTTTTTTTTGAAACTCTAAAATTCAAATATTCAAAAACTCGTATTTTTTTTGACACTTCATATTTATAATCTTTTTTACGACAATAAATATCATTTTAACGAAAAAATAATATATCTTTACAAATTCATTTAAGCATTAAAAATTAAGACTATGAAATACGTATTATCTTTATTATTGACAATATGTCTCTTTTTCTCAGCATCAGCAAAATCTAACGAAGTCGGAAAAGACATTGATGTAAATCATTATGAGATTCATCTTAAAAACTTCGACCTAAGCGAAAAATCTATCGAGGCTTCAACGACAATAACATTGACTGCCATCAACGATACCGACATCATAGAGCTAGAACTTCGTTCATTGACCGTCACTTCTGTCACTTCAGAAGATGTTAATGTTAAAGATTTTTCACAAAAAGATGACATCCTAAGCATAAACCTCTCTTCTACCCTAGCAAAAGATTCTAAAGTCTCTCTTACCATAAATTACGAAGGAAAGACTTTCAACGAAAACTGGGGTGGCATACACTGGAGCAACGACTACGTATATAATTTAGGTGTAGGCTTCGACAGCAACCCTCACAACCTCGGAAAGACATGGTTCCCTTGCGTCGATAATTTCAGCGACAAAGCTTCCTACGATTTATACATCACAATCCCTGAAGCAATGACTTCTTCATGTGGCGGCATCCTCTCTGAATCTGTCAACAACGATAACGGAACAAAAACCGACCACTGGACAGTAAGCCAGGAGATATCAACATATCTCATATCATTTGCCTTCGGCGACTTCGTGCTTTGGGAAGAGACATATCAAGGCATCGAAAGAGAAATTCCAATCCATGTCTATGCAAAACCTAATCAGATTGACAGAGTGGCTGGAACATTCGCCAACATCAAAGAGATAGCTGCTTTCTATGAAGAAAAATTCGGACCTTATCCTTTAAACAGAATAGGTTACGTCAGCACTAACTTAGGTTGCATGGAACATGTCGACAACATCGCTCTAGCAAGTCAGTTGATCAACGGAACAGCTAACTTCCAAAACGAAAGCCTCATAGCTCACGAGATGTCGCATGCTTGGTTCGGCAACAAAGTGACATGCGCCACAGCAGAAGACATGTGGCTCAACGAAGGCTTCGCTACGTTCTGCAACTATTATTACCTCAGTGGCGTATATGGCGAACAAGACTTCAAAGATTATATGAATGAGCTCATCAACAATGTAATCTTATCATGCCACCAAAAAGAAGGCTGGATTACTTTAAATAATGTATCATGGGATTTAACATACGGCACAACCGTTTACGACAAAGGCGCAGTTATTGTCAACACCATGATGAATTATCTCGGAAGAGAGACTTTCGATGCCGTGATGAAACAATACATTAATAAATATGCGTTCCAAACAGCTTCTTCCGAAGATTTAAGAGACGCTATTTCTGAGTTCTCTGGAGTCGACATGACCGACTTCTTCAACACCTGGGTATTCACACCTGGAAGTCCGGTTTATAGCGTAAAATCATTTACCACAAAAGCCAATGGCGACAAATACGATGTTGAAATAGTGATGAACCAAAGACACAGAGGCGCAAATCATATCGGCAACAGCGTAAGATACGAACTCGCTTTCGTTGACGAAGACTGGACAATACAAAACGAGATGGTTGAATGGGACGGAGAGAGTGCCACCATAACAAAGACCCTCGACTTTGAACCAGTGGCTATCTTCTGCGACTACGACAACAAATTCGCTGACGCTTGCCACGGATATACTTATATCGCAAATAAGACTGGCAACAAAGAATTCAAAGACATCAGAATAAAACTTGTCGCTAAAGAAATAAGCGACTCTACATTATTGAGAGTAGAACATCGTTGGGTCGGTGCCGACTGCAATTTGATAGATGGAAACAAGATATCACCTAACAGATATTGGACAATACATCGTCTCGACAAAGGCAATTCTGTCATCAACGCTGAATTCCAATATCAGAAGAACGACACTTATGATGCCGACTTGTTAAAATCTGATGAAGATGAAATCGTGATATTATATCGTAAAGACGGAGCTCATCAATGGCAAAGACTCGACTTTACTTTAAAAGGCAACAATAACGCCGGATTCCTTACAATAGAAAACATTCAATCAGGAGATTACGCATTGGCTGTATGGAATGAGAAATATATAGGATTGAACGAAAACGAAGAAACTCATATCGACATCTATCCTAACCCAGCAAATGACAAAATCAACATTGAACTTAAAAACGAAACCAGAGGAAATGTTGTCATCACCAATCAATTAGGACAAGTTGTCAAGGAAAAGAATATCGACGGAAAAGAACTCACAATTGATGTTGAAGACTTGACTTCAGGAATATATTTCATCAACGTTTCAAATCAAAGAATGAAGTTTTTGAAGAATTAAAGACATTTTTTCAGTTAGGAGTTAGGAGTGTGGAGTCCATACCTGCCTGGGAACTATCGTCCCTGACGGGACTGTTGAACTTTGAATTAAGGAACTAATGGTAGAGGGATTTAATTTCCTCAATTCCTCTGTTCCCTTAAATACCTTAAATTCCTCTAGTTCCTCTAGTCCTTTAATTTTTAATCTCAACAATTTTAAAATCTGGCAGATTTGCCCAACATGATTTAGGATCAGCAGGAGTATTACACATTAAGAGAGGATTGCCAAATTGCACAGTTGCTGTTATATAACATTTTCTTGTGAAATCGATACCGCTGAATAGTTCCTTGTTGTCAGTAAATATTGTAACATAAGATGGATTATATTCAATATCCATAGCTTCCAAGGAATCCGAGTCAAGATAGCAAGCCCAATAAGCATTGTGATATACCAACGTATCGCCATATCCATGAGATATGAACCCTTTTATCATGACTGTATCACCTTCTTGTGAAAAATATTCGGTTGCTGGATAATGCTCCATATACGAATCAACTAACCATTTCGCAAAATACATATAGTTTTGGTTGACAAGTTCGCAGTCGTTATAGTCGTTTTTCTTTAATGCAGGAATGTCACCTATCATATCAGATAGTTGTTCACATTCTTTAGGTATGATATCACAAGAAACCAATAATGCTAACAGTGAAATAACAATAAATACTCTTTTCATAATATTAAAATTTTAATGCACATAAATAATAAGGTTCACCAACCATAATCTGAGACAATAAATAATTAGATAAACAAAATGCAAATAGCATTGACAACAATATCTTTTTCATAAGTTATCTATTTATCATTAATAATCATATTCATAACGAATGTTTAAATTCCACCGCATGAGATATATCCTTGTTCATCTACGATATAATTATCCTCCATCATCATAGGCGATCCCTCAACAATATCGGTATTGAATGAATTTCCGTTTTTTGAGTTGGAAGATTTCAACCAGATAAAATACTGCGGATTAAGAACATCATTTCTTCCTCTCACCACATATCCACTCGGGTCGGTAAATCTCAACGGGTTG
>JAZRNQ010000081.1:0-6294 GCA_045648285.1 Bacteroidales bacterium
TGATATGCATCTGAAGCATTTCTCATTTCATCTGGCAGGAAGGCAGCAGTAAATGGTGATAGTTTGTAAATACGGCCTTCGTACTCAACTTGATTATCGCTGGCAACCTTAACCTTGATATTCTTTGGAGTAAAGACTACAGTCTCCCCGATTTGAATATTGACCATACTGAACTTGAAAGGGGCTCTACGTTTATGAGGTTCCTCATCCTGTACTTCAGCGGCTTCCTTAATTGGCTGGTTATTATGATACAACTCAATGAAAGCATCATCGATAGTCGTAGAAATATCACGGAGAATGTCCAATGCAATCTGCGGCTGGATATTGAACAACTCACGATTCTGCCTGATACGCAAATCGGTCAAGCGGTCGATTGTCTTATGAATCAACTTCTCAACCTCATTAAACTTTACAGTCCTTATCGTAGCAAAAATCTCAAACGGGAGAGGCACAGCAGTATTATCCAATTCCTTTGATCTCACATTAACAGGTCTTGAGCTCTTTCCAATCTTCACCCAGTCCTCCTTGAATGACGGGTTGGTTAGAATGTATACGTATCCTGGTTCTTTCATGGTCTTCATCATTTTCCACAAAGTTAGAAAATAAACTTATACAACACCTCAACAGTACCAAGACACTCATTATATCTTAGTACTGATGAGGCATTTTCGCATAGGTGGAATCATTTCAATGTCTTAAACATCTGCTCCACGCACTTTTTCTTCTGCTCCATATTAGGGTGCACATAGAGATTCAGGGTCGTACTGATATTTGAGTGACCGAGGAGAACACTGACAGTCTTATAATCACACTTGCTCTCTATGCATCGTGTGGCAAAACTGTGACGAAGACCGTGAAACTTTAGTTTCGGCATATTGAGTTGCGCCATCAGCCGTTTGTAATAGTTACGGTAGGTACGAGGCTCTGTCGGCTGATCTGAATTTGTCAGAACATAAAAGCTCCCGTTAACGACCTTCTTGAATGGCTTTATCATCTTCAGAAGATCTTTTGCAATCGGAATCTCACGGATAGAGTTCTTTGACTTCGGAGTATCAATTATCACCTCTGTATGTTTCTCACCGACATCAAATACATAGATTCTCTGTATTGTCTTTGAGATATTGATTACCCCAGATTCCACATCAATATCATCCCATACTAAAGCACAGACTTCACCTATCCGGAGTCCTGCACAAAGGCAGATATAGATCCCAAGATTCATAAATGTAAAATGGTTCTGCACATACTCCATGATATATTTCTGATTATTCCGGCTCAAGACTTCAACCTCCTGCCGCTCTCTTTCGGTCGGGAACTTCACATCTATTTCACGATGCTCCAGATACCCTTGCTTGACTCCATACCGAAGAATCATCTTCAGTACAATCAGAATATCCTTGATTGACTTCTGACTTAATCCCTGCTCCAGTTTCGTAAATACAAAATCCTGTACAAGAATCTCTGTCACATCATTGACTCCTGTAAAAGCAGGGAGCAGATGGTTAGCAATCAACAGCGAATAGGCAGAGTATGTCGATCTCTTGACATACTGTTTCTTGTCGGCCTGCCACAGCACGACAATCTCTTCAAATGTTTTGTTACTCATAATATTGTAAGATTTAATACAACACTATATTACTGAATCCTCAATGTTCGACGCTGAGCCATCAATGTTTCAATGTCCCCCATTTGAGATTTCCGGAATTTAATGGGGAGTGGGAAAAGACTTCGATTGGCGATTGCTGTTCCGATCTAGAATATGGCATGAATGCCGCATCAAAAAACTTCGATGGAGTAAACAAATATATTAGGATTACTGATATTGATGAGCTGACTGCGGAATATAAACAAGATTCTTTAGTATCTCCCGATGCACTGTTAGAAGATAAATATCTAGTCAAGGATGGTGATATTTTATTTGCCCGAACTGGAGCGAGTACTGGAAAAACATACATATACGCTTCTCAAGATGGTAAATTATATTATGCAGGTTTCTTAATCCGAGCAAATGTTAATTTTGGTACTAATCCAAAATTTGTCTTTTATCAGACTCAGACTCATAGGTATAAAAAATGGGTCTCGATAATGTCAATGAGATCAGGACAACCGGGAATTAATTCCCAAGAATATGCATCTTATCAATTTTGGAAGCCAACTAAGGAGGAACAAGATAAAATTAGTGATTTGATAACTTTGCTGGATCAAAGGATTAAAACCCAAAAGAAAATCATTGAGAAATACGAATCTCTAATCAGAGGACTATATCATTCTTGCTTCTGCAATTCCGATAGCACTACGACAAAGCTGAGTGATGTTGTTACGATTGTCAAGGGCAAGCAGGTAAACGGTGAAAATCTACTGGAGAATGGCCAATATTACGTAATGAATGGTGGTATTGAGCCTTCTGGCTATCTTAACGAGTACAACACACCAGCAGACACAATATCCATTTCAGAAGGAGGAAACTCTTGTGGTTATGTCCAATATAATAAAGAGCCATTTTGGAGTGGCGGACATTGTTATTCACTGATGCCTAAGAGTGAGAATGTTTGCTACAGATTCCTCTATCACTTCCTTAAGTATAAAGAAAATGACATAATGGCTCTCCGTATTGGATCAGGCCTGCCTAATGTTCAGAAAAAAGATCTTGAGCGTTTCGAAGTTCATTTGCCTTCACTTGAACGGCAGAGAGAAATTACAAAATTGCTAGATATAATATCTTCAAAGCGTGATCTCGAAAGACAATTACAATACTCATGGCAATGTCAGAAGGATTACATGCTAGGCTTTCTATTTATATAAACAGCCTTGACAGTAAGTAGTTCTTCTGATATTCCAACATACTCAGTGAACTGTTTTCAATTTTAATCTTCTGCTCAATTGCACCTGCAAAACTCACAATGCTATATAACCAATCGCCGTCTGGGATAAGAATCTTATTATCGAGGAAATGCTGATTGGTAATATTTATTGTGTTTTTAGCACCTTTTTGAATAAGTTTATGAAGGTAGTTCTTCGTGTTTGCAGAACTCTTAAAGTATAGATGTAAATACTTGCCAATAATATCATTCACAGGACGATACACCCCATATAACGGTGACACCGCTACAGGTTTCTCTAATTGGCTACGTTTTACGATACCATAAGGAAAGTCTCCTGTTGGGCTTTTCGTATATACTATATCACCATAGTTGACAACATTGTAATGCAAGACTTCTTTTGCTGCAAACGAACGTCCTAAATAATCTACCTGATTGATTACTCCATGACTAACCGAAACTGAACACACTTCGTGATTACACATGTTTTTCTCATGGCGTTCCGTTAGGATATCTCTTAGAAAAACACTTTTGCAAAGGCAGATTTTGCCATTATTTACATCTGAAATAAGTCCTCTGATTGAGGAAATATATTCCCTTTCGGATGCGATTAATAATTCACTACACAATAACATCAATGAATTTCAGCTATTTTCCTTCAATGAGTTGGGTAATGATTATTCTGGTCTTACAGGAAAATCGTCAGAGGATTTTGGATCAGGACTTCCATATATAAGTTACCTCAATGTATTCAGAAATGACATTGTAACTGATGAACCATTTGACTATGTTAAAGTTTCTAAGACAGAGAAACAGAATGTAGTTAGTTATGGGGACTTACTGTTTACACTGTCTTCCGAGACCCCTAGCGAGGTTGGTATAGGAGCAATATATTTAGGAAAGACTAATCCTATTTACCTGAATAGTTTTTGCTTTGGAGTACATTTGTCAAACCAAGAAAATATCTATGGTCCATATCTCGCATATTTTGTTACGAGTCAGTATTTTCGTAAAACGATTCTTCCATTTGCTCAAGGAAGCACGAGGTATAATCTCATGAAAAGTGACTTCATGAAACACAAGTTTCGCTTTCCAAACATGGCAACGCAAAAGGCAATCTACAATGCCCTACATACTCTTTCTGAGAAGATACAAAATGAAGAAGTCTGTTTGAATAAATATACAGAACAGAAACAATATCTTCTCGCTCGACTGTTTATATAAACAATTGAGTGAGAAGATGTTGCTTACAATTTTGATACAGATATAGTAGTCTTTCTTCTGCCTTAGTCTTTGTGAGGATTGTACTGACTTTTGATACAAAGTCTTTTTGTATATTAAACTCTGGCAAAGCGATTTTTATGTTACATAGGCTCTCATAAGTAAGACATAGTCTTACGCTGCCCTCCAATCGTTTGTTCATCTCATGCTTGAAAATATTTGTACTTAAATACAACTCAAAGTACGCAGGAAGAAGTCCCTTTTTCGCGGTGAAGCAGACATACATTGGACTGACTATACCATTTTCAAATTCTTGCAATCTCGCAACTGAACCTACATTTATCCTGGCAGGATTGTATGCAAAATCACCTTTCTGGACAACTTTGTAATTTGATGTATCAGCACTGGCTACCTCTCTATCCTCAAATTGTTCATCTTGATTGATAAAGCCATATTTATTACTAACTGATAGGACTCTATCAATCCTAGCATCCTTATTCCTCTTGGAAACTGGAGTGATGTACTGACCTATATATGCCATAGGACTATGTGATAACTCATTTCTGTAGTGAGAATGAGTAATCGCATCCTTTAACTTCTTTAAGTCCTCAATGATTTTCTTTTGAGTCTCAATCCTTTTATCAATGGCATCAAGTAGAAGTGTAATTTTCCACTGTTCCTTCTGGCTTGGAACAAAAATAGGCATGTCTAAAAATACATCATCTTTGATGCTTACCCTATCATGTCGTGCACCACTATCGCCATTAATGTACATGTAGGGATGCCATTTATTAGATTTGAAATAGTGATATAAGTATTTTTTATTAATCCACTCTACCTTAAAACATAAATATAGCGGAGAAATAATACCAACTTCAGTTCCTTCGTACACGTTAATAGGGCCATACGGTGCTGTCGTAGATTTTCGTGGATTATAAACAAAATCACCTCCTTCAATTACATAATAAGTGTCAGTGTTTTCAGAGTTTGCTATTGATCTGTCGAAAAAGTCAGATTGTGGTATAATTCCATAGTTGGCTGAATTACTTAGTACGTTAGAGCACATATTTCCTTTGTTCTTTTTCGTAATCTTTGTTGCAAATCTTTTAAGATTACAGATTTCCCACTCCCCACTGAACTCCGGAAATCTCAAATGGGGGACATTAAGGGTTTTATCTTTCTTTTCCATAGCCGTCATTATTCAACGATTCCCAACTCCTTAAGGTACACCTCTATCTGAGCATCAAGTTCTGCTCTCTTTGCCTCAAGTTCCTTGATCTCAGCCATAACAGCCTTGATGTCGATTTCCTCTTCTTCCTCAAACGTGTCCACATAACGAGGAATGTTCAGATTATAGTCGTTCTCCTTGATCTCCTGGAGAGATGCCAAGTGGCTATATTTCTCAATCTCTGTGCGATTGCGATAAGTATCAACGATCTTCTGGATATGCTCAGGACGAAGTTTGTTCTGGGTCTTGACCTTCTCAAACTCTTTGCTGGCGTCAATGAAGAGGATGTTATCATCCGGCTGACGGCACTTTTTCATCACGAGGATACATGTCGGAATACTTGTTCCGTAGAAGATGTTTGCAGGAAGGCCAATGATTGCATCAATGTAGTTCTTTTTCTCAATCAAGAACTGGCGGATTGCGCCTTCTGCAGCACCACGGAAAAGGACGCCATGAGGAGCCACGCAAGCCATTGTACCGCCATCATTCAAGTGATAAATCATATGAAGGATAAAAGCATAGTCAGCCTTAGACTTTGGAGCCAATTTACCAGCTTTACTGAAACGATCATCATTATTGAACTTATCGGCTGCCGACCACTCTGCAGAGAAAGGAGGATTTGCGACTACTGCATCAAACTGCTTATCACCCAGCTCATCTCTCTCAAGAGTGTCATCGTTGTGAATCTCAAAATTGTCGTATCGGATACCGTGAAGCAGCATATTCATTCGGCACAGGTTGAATGTTGTAGGGTTCTTCTCCTGCCCGTAGATAGTGTCAGCATTTCCCTCGCGAGCTGCTCTCAAAAGAAGAGATCCTGAACCACATGTAGGGTCGTAAACGCTCTTCAAGCGAGTCTTACCTGTGATTACAATCTCCGCAAGGATCTGGCTCACCTCCTGTGGAGTATAAAATTCACCAGCTTTCTTTCCAGCCCCAGCCGCAAACTGACCAATCATGTACTCGTATGCGTCGCCAAGAATATCTATTTCAGCTGCTTCGCTAAGGCCGAAATCAATCTCGTTC
>JAZRNQ010000082.1:0-5295 GCA_045648285.1 Bacteroidales bacterium
GGCTATTGGCTTTTGGCTGTTGAACCTTATTATAATCAACATCCAACAAACTTGTGGTCTTGTTGTCTTGTAGTCTTGTTGTCTTCATCCTCATTTCTTTAATCTTTTACGTTTATACAACGTGCCAAAGAAATGCCAAAACTAAAATTTGTTAATTATCAACGGATTAGGATTTTATCATTAAAATATGGTGTAAAAAAATTAGACAGGAAGTGTAAAAAAATTAGGAATTGAGGAATTGAGGAACTGAGGATTTGAGGAGCTGAGGATTTGAGGAATTGAGGAATTGAGGAGCTGAGGATTTGAGGATTTGTAGGGACGCGTCAATGTTACCTAAAAAGTAAACACACATTGACACGTCTGATTTATTAGGAATTATTGTTTTGTGTGAGCGGCTTGGAATTAGTAGCTCCCGTTGCGTTAGGGATTGGAGCGGCATCCTTTGCGAGTTTCGGGAACGGGTGTTGGGGACGGGACGGGAAACGAGGTCACTGAGCTTGTCGAAGTGCCGAAGCGATTTTTGGGAGCGAGACGGGAACGAAACGAGCAAAGATATAGCGGAAAGCCCGACGGCGATAGCCGGAACGCCCTGATTCAATTCATAATTCATAATGCATAATTCATAATTGAAAGTTAGTTGTCAGAGTCAATAGTCAAAGTTCTTAGTTCATAGTTAATTGTTAATTGTGTATTGTTTGTTAAATTATAATAGTTTTTTAACCATTAATACACTTTAAAACTTAAAACTCTCAACTTCAAAACTACTCTAAACTCTACACTATAAACTCAAACAAAAAATATTTTAGGTTTTGATTTTTTTAATTAATTCAGTGTTGTTTTTTCAATAATTTTATTTTAAATTTGCAATACAAGTTTTAGACACATTCAACGTGTCCATACAATACAAACTACACGCACTAAAACAACTTTAAACCTTAATCTTTAAACTATTAACAATTAACTATAAACTATAAACTATAAACATTACAAATATCATGGAAATTTGGCATTATTGGGTCATTGCAGCCCTAGTATTCTTCATCATCGAAATCTGCACCAGCGGTTTCGCAATTGCCTGTCTTTCTGTTGGTTGTTTATTCTCCGCAGTAGGCTCAGCATTTGAATTATCCACAGCATGGCAAGTCGGGTTGTTCGCAATAGGAACATTCCTCGCATTCATCTTCATCCGTCCTTTAGTGTTAAAACTTATGGACAAAAAAGCCAACAAGAGCGTGACGACAAACATGGACAACCTCATCGGTCGCAAGGCGGTGGTGACAGAGAGAATCGAAAAAGACGGATACGGACGCGTCAAGATTGACGGCGACGACTGGAAAGCACGCATGGAAGACGACAGCGAAGCTGAAGTAGGCGAAAAAGTCACTATTTTATCAAACGAAAGTATTATATTAACAGTTAAAAAATAAACATTATGGGCTCATTAATTATCTTCGGAATCATAGCATTTATCGTAATAATATTTGCTTTGAATGGATTGAAAGTCGTTCCACAGTCAGAGACAAAAGTCATTGAACGACTCGGTAAGTTTCACGGCGTACTTCCAGCAGGCTTGAACATCATCTGGCCTATCATCGACCGCCCTAAAGCTATAGCAGTCAGAGACCAAAGAGGCAGATCTTACATGACAAGCAGCATCGACCTCAGAGAGCAAGTCTATGACTTCCCAAAACAAAACGTTATCACAAAAGATAACGTAACGACAGAAATCAACGCGCTTTTATATTTCCAAATCGTTGACCCAATCAAATCAGTTTACGAAATCGAAAACCTTCCTGTCGCTATTGAAAAGCTCACACAGACCACACTTCGTAACGTCATCGGCGAGTTGGAATTAGACGAGACTTTGACATCACGTGACACTATCAACGCTAAGCTTCGCGCTGTGTTGGACGACGCTACAAACAAATGGGGCGTCAAGGTAAACCGCGTTGAGTTACAAGACATCACACCTCCTGAGTCAGTGCGTATCGCCATGGAAAAGCAAATGCAGGCAGAACGTAACAGACGTGCTGAAATCTTGAAAGCCGAAGGTGAAAAGACATCAGCGATTTTGAAGTCAGAAGGTGAAAAGACTTCACAAATCAACAACGCAGAGGCAGAAAAAGCAGCAGTACTTCTCAAGGCAGAAGGCGAAGCAAAAGCTAAGATTTTACAAGCAGAAGCCGAGTCACAAGCAATTGCAATGATAGCAGAAGCAATCAAAAACACCAAGACCGACCCTGCGTCATATCTCTTGGCAACGAAATACATCCAGACATTAGAACAAATGGTCAGCGGCAAAGACAACAAGACCATCTACATGCCATACGAAGCATCAAATATGCTCGCTTCATTAGGCGGAATTAAAGATATTTTTAATAAATAGTTAGAAATTCAGAAACTCAGAACTTCAGAAAATTTTGAATTTCTGAGTTTCTGAGTTTTTTACAAGTATACCTAAAAAAATGCAACTCACAGAAAGACAACAGAAAGTAGTAGATAAATTAAACGAATTAGAGATTCCTTTCGACATTCACTTCCACCCTCCTATTCCAACGATAGAAGAGGCTTTGAATTATTGGAAAGAATTCGACTCTACACATTGTAAGAATCTGTTTTTCAGAAACCATAAAGGAAACCGTCATTACCTCGTGATATTCGACTGCATGAAGCAGCTCGCCATCCACGAACTAGAACAAAGGCTCAAACAAGGCAAGCTGAGTTTCGCCTCAGAGGCACGCATGGATAAATATTTAGGACTGAAGCCAGGCAGCGTCTCGCCTTTCGGAATCATCAACGATGAAGAACATCACGTTTATCTTTATATCGACAAGAATCTCCTTAAATCAGAGAGACTTAGCTTCCATCCAAATGACAATACAGCTACATGCGTCATCAGCAAAGACGACCTGATAAAATTCTTAGAATCAATGGGTAACGGCTACGAATTCATTGACTTATACGAAGAATAATTTTTTTTGAATAATGGATTGTTTCTTTGCCTAAAAAAACGTACCTTTGCACACGTTATCGAAAAGGCATAAAATGCACTTTTCAATTGTATCACGAATTATATTTTTATGGATTATTCCCGATGTATAAAACCTTGCGTTGAATCAGAAATTGGTAAGTTGAACTGCGTATTATTGCACGCTCCAGGTCCAGAAATCGAACACATGACACCGGAAAACGCTCATAAGTTTCTGTTCAGCGACATGTTAAACCAACGCGAAGCTTATAACGACTACAAAGATTTTCAAGGCACTTTAAGAAAAGTCACTAACGTTCTTACAGTTAGAGAACTCCTTGAAGACATACTCAAAAACCAAGAATTGAAACACGAACTCGTAGAGAAAATCTGCAAGAGAGAAAACGTAGAATTCCTCAAAGACGAGTTAGACAAATTATCAAACATCGACTTAGCAAAAGCATTCATTGAAGGTCTCGAAAACGACAACTTCAAAGAAAGATATATATTGCCACCTGCACCAAACTTCTTCTTCATGAGAGATGCGTCATTCACCATGTACGACAACATCATGATAAGCAAGATGGCAACGACAGTGCGCGACAGAGAAAGCATTCTCCTTCAAGCTATCTATAACAACTCCCCTATCTTCGACGTAAAGACCGTCAATCCAGTCGAGCAATACGCTCCAAACGGTATAGGAAGAGTTGAAGGCGGCGACGTCTTGATGGCACGTCACGATATCATTTTGAGCGGCTGCGGCGCAAGAACAAGCGAAGAAGGCATCTTGGCAATGGTCGAACACCTCAAGACCAAAGGCGACCACAGACATCTCATCGCACAAGAATTACCATTAGAACCAGAGTCATTCATCCACCTTGATATGGTATTCACATTGTTAGATGTCAACAAATGTATGGTATTCAAGCCAGTCATCCTCAATCCTAAATACAAGACAGTTCATTACGAGATATTCGAAAACGGCGAGGTTAAGGTTTATGAAGAAGAAAACCTCATCGTGGCATTGAGAAAACTCGGCATGGACTTAGAGCCAATCTTCTGTGGCGGCGATGACGAATACAATATGCTCCGCGAACAATGGCACAGCGGTTCTAACTTCTTCACCTTCGCTCCAGGTAAGATTTTAGGTTACGAAAGAAACTACAACACAATAGAAAACCTCCACAGACACGGTTTTGAAGTCTTGACAGCTGCTGACGTAGCATCAGGCAAAGTCAGTGTTGACGATTACAAGAACTGCGTTGTTGCTTTCAAGGGCAACGAGCTCTCACGCGGTGGCGGCGGCGCACGCTGCATGACGATGCCATTGCATAGAGATGCGGTTGCTTGGTAAGTTGAAAATTGAAAACTGAAAGTTGAAAATTATATAGGAGACGTCATTGAAAGATGGCGTCTTTTTTTTGTACCTTCGGCAGACAACTGACAACTGACAACAGACAACAGACTTTGGGTATGCGGTTTTCTCTCGCAGAGGCGCAGAGTGTCGCAGAGATTTTTTGTTATTTCTTTGCTGTATTTTGCGCTTTATGTAATATTTTGTGATATTTTTATCATAAACAAAAGCTATAATTCTGTCTTTTTTCTTTAAAAACCTTGATAAAACAGCTTTCTTTGATCATTTTTATTAATTTTGCACTTGCTCGTTGAATTTTCCGTGTTCTTTTGTTATATATGTGATAGTGATTTTATAAGTAATAAATAGTATGAGCAAAAAGAAAAGAATTGTAGTATTTACAGGGGCAGGTGTCAGTGCCGACAGTGGAATAGCAACCTTTCGTGATACGGACGGTCTTTGGGCAAACTATCGCATTGAGGAGGTCTGTACTCCCGAGGCATTGAAAAATAATAGGGCAAAGGTTATTGATTTCTATAATATGCGACGCAAGGAATCTTTGACAAAGAAACCTAATGAGGGACATATTGCTATTGCCAAGTTAGAGCAATGGGCAGATGTTTGTGTGATTACTCAAAATGTAGATAATCTTCACGAACAGGCAGGCTCTACACGAGTATTGCATCTTCACGGAGAACTGATGAAGTTGCGTTCCGAGGAGAATCCCGAACTCATATATGATATTAACGAAGGATGGGAACAAAGTCTTGATGAGCGTGGCGAGGATGGCGCGTTGCTTCGCCCTCACATTGTCTTCTTTGGAGAAGATGTGCCTATGTTTGAATTGGCAAGCAGAATTGTTGAACACGCAGATATTCTGATAGTTGTAGGAACATCTCTTGCTGTATATCCTGCTGCTGCATTGCTTTATTTTATGCGTGATGAAGAGGTGCCGATTTATTTGGTTGACCCG
>JAZRNQ010000083.1:0-4855 GCA_045648285.1 Bacteroidales bacterium
ATTACCTTCATTGATAAGGTCAGGAAGACTTAATCCTTGATTTTGGTATTGCTTAGAAACAGAAACGACGAAACGGAGGTTAGCCTTGGTGAGTTTCTCGAGAGCGATTTTGTCGCCTTGTCTGATTCTCTGAGCCAATTCAACTTCTTCATCAGCTGTGATAAGTTCAACTTTACCTATTTCTTGCAAATACTTGTCAAGAGACGCTGTCTCTCTGTTTGTAACCTGTTTGGTAATTTTTAACTGCCTCATATTTGAAATTTAGTTGAAAGTTTATAGTTGAGAGTTTAAAGTTGTTTATAGTTGAGAGTTTAAAGTTGTTTTAAACACTCTACACTCTCAACTCTACACTCTACACTTTTACTTATTTTTTGTTTCTGTGTTCAGGTTTGCCGCCTTTGTCGTTACCTTTTTTTTCGCCTTTGTTTTCGTTACGTGGACGTTCTGGTTTTTCTACGTAACCTTCTGGTTTTGGCAACAAGGCTTTTCTTGAAAGGCGTAACTTGCCAGTCTTTTGTTCAATTTCGATGAGCTTAACGTCAACTTCATCACCTTCTTTAAGGATGCCGTCTAAGTTGTCGAGGCGTCTCCATTCTACTTCAGAGATGTGTAATAAACCATCTTTGCCTGGTAATATTTCAACGAAAGCGCCGAATGCCATTATTGATTTTACAACACCGTGGTAAACTTCGCCAACTTCAGGAACAGCTACGATAGCGCGAACTTTAGCTTTAGCAGCTTCGAGGTCTTCTTTGTTTGAAGAAGCGATTTCAACGATACCGCATGTTTCTTGTTCTGTGATAACGATAACAGTGTTAGTAACCTTTTGAATTTCTTGAACGACTTTACCGCCAGGTCCTATAACAGCACCGATGAAGTCTTTAGGGATGCAGATTTTCTCGATACGAGGTACGCTTTCTTTATAGTCTTCTCTTGGTTCTGTGATAGTCTTAGCCATTTCACCGAGGATGTGCATACGACCAGCTCTAGCTTGTTCGAGAGCTTCTGTGAGAACTTCGTATGAAAGACCGTCAACTTTGATGTCCATTTGGCAAGCTGTGATACCGTCTTTAGTACCTGTGACTTTGAAGTCCATATCGCCGAGGTGGTCTTCGTCGCCTAAGATATCTGACAAAACAGCATATTTGCCAGTTTCGTTGTCTGTGATGAGACCCATTGCGATACCTGCTACAGGTTTCTTCATCTTAACGCCAGCATCGAGGAGAGCGAGAGTACCGCCACATACAGATGCCATTGATGATGAACCATTAGATTCTAAGATGTCTGAAACGACGCGGATTGTATATGGATTTTCGTCTTCGCCTGGAACCATTGATTTAAGAGCTCTTTCAGCGAGGTTGCCGTGACCGATTTCACGACGGCTTACACCGCGGCTTGGTTTGCATTCGCCTGTTGCGAAGCTAGGGAAGTTGTAGTGTAACATGAAGTTTGATGTTCCTGTTACTACAGCTCCGTCGATAGTTTGCTCATCGAGTTTTGTACCTAATGTTACTGTTACGAGAGCTTGTGTTTCACCACGTGTGAAGATAGCTGAACCGTGTGTTGAAGGAAGCACGTCGACTTCTGTCCAGATAGGACGGATTTGGTCTAATTTACGACCGTCTAATCTCTTTCTTTCGATGAGGATAGCGTCGCGGACAGCTTTGCGTTGTATATCGTGGAAATAACGTTTTGCTAAAGATGTTTTTTCTGCGAGTTCTTCTTCGCTGAAGTTAGCGAGGTAAGAATCGAGGATAGCGCCGAAGTTAGCTTCACGTTCGTGTTTGTTTGCGTTGCCAGTGAGAGCGAAGTCGTAACATGGTTTGTACAATTTTTCCATCATGTCAGCTCTTAAAGCTTCGTCGTTTGTTTCGTGGCAATATTCGCGTTTTGTTTGAGCTTTCTCAACTTTTGATGCGAGTTCTATTTGAGCTTGGCAGTGGACTCTGATAGCGTCGTGAGCTGCTTTCAAAGCGTTGAGCATAACTTCTTCAGAGACTTCTTTTGATTCGCCTTCAACCATGCAGATGTCTTTCATTGAAGCTGCTACCATAAGTTCGAGGTCAGCGTCTTTGAGTTGTTCTTCTCTTGGGTTGATGACGTATTCACCGTTGATGTAAGCTACGCGTACTTCAGAGATTGGACCATTGAATGGGATGTCTGACACTGCGAGAGCTGCTGATGCTGCGAGAGCTGCGTATGCGTCTGGTAATACACCTACTTCGCCAGAGATAAGAGAAATCTGGACTTGTGTCTCTGCATGATAGTCATCTGGGAATAATGGTCTTAAAGCTCTGTCAACTAAACGTGAGATTAAGATTTCATAGTCTGATGGTTTTCCTTCGCGTTTGAAGAAGCCGCCAGGGAATTTACCTGTAGCAGCGTATTTTTCTTTATAATCGACTGAGAGAGGTAAGAAGTCGACGTCTTCTTTTGCGTCTTTTGCTGTAACGACTGTTGCTAACAATACTGTTTTGCCGCATGTTACGACTGCTGCGCCGTCGGCTTGTTTTGCTAAACGACCTGTCTCTATTGTGATTGTTTCATTGCCGAGTTGGATGGTTTGTTTAATTCCTTCAGGACCCATTTTTTTCGTCTTTTTAGTTATTATTAATAAGTTAGGTTGGTATGAAAATAAAATATACGCAAAAAAAAGGCAATCTTACATTGCCTTTTTTTTGCTATCACGCGTGATACGCTATTATTTTCTAATACCTAATTCTTTGATGATAGTACGGTATCTTTCGATATCCTTGTTCTTTAAGTAATCAAGAAGTCTTCTTCTTTTACCTACGAGACGAACTAATGAACGCATTGTAGCAACATCTTTTTTGTTTTGCTTCATGTGTTCTGTTAAATGTTTGATTCTGAAAGTGAACAATGCAATTTGTCCTTCTGCTGAACCTGTGTCTTGTGCATTTTTACCGTATGCACTGAAAAATTCTGATTTCTTTTCTGCAGTTAAATACATATCTTTTCTTTTTACTTCTTTCTTTTCGGACTGCAAAGATACTATTTTTTTTCGTTTGAAAAAACTTTTTTTGATAAAAAATATAAAATAATATTCTTTGTCTTTAACTTGTTGATTTATATTAAAATAACATTATAGGCTTTGAGCTTTGAGCTTTGTGTCATGAGCTGTAAACTATAATGCTGATAGCCGATAGTTGATAGCTGATAGCTAAATAATAACTTTCAACTTTCAATTTTTAGCTTTCAATTCTATATAAATATATTTGGTACGTCATCATCTTCGATGATATTTACTTTTTCCTTGTCTGCATCTTGTATCTTTTCTGTATTTTCTATGCTTGTTTCCTCGATGTCATTTTCTATTTCGTTTTTTTTGAATCGTGGGAAGCTTATAATCTTTGTATATCTGTTTCTGAACTTTTCTGATTTTTCAAGTAATGGAACTAATACTGACGTGAAAATGATAGTGAAGAATATCACTGAGAAAACGATATTACTTACTCTTTCAGAGCCGGCAAGCTGTGATTGTGATATCATAGTGGCTAATACAGCTGCTGCCAAACCTCTAGGTATCATCATTGATAAGAATGCTCTGTCTTTTTTGTTGATGCCTTTAATGTCATAAGGTAATGATATTCTTACTACGTAGATTCTTAATATTATTAAAAGGAATGAGATGCCGAGTCCTATTAATAATGATATGAAGCTGTCGAATTTAATGGATATGCCAACATACACGAAAAAGAATGTCTTCATAAGGAATACAAGCTCGCTGAACAATGTCTTTTCTGTAGGGTTGAGAAGTGTTGGCTTTCTGTCGGAGAATTTCTTCAGCCATCTGTCGTGGATAGTGTCCATGTTAGCTAATCCTATTCCGAATGCGAGAGCGGAAATGATGCCGCTATATCCTAATAATTCGTTGATACCATAAACGATAAATACGAATGCAGGAGTGGTGAAGATGGAGTTGTTGATGGTTCTTACTTTGTCTAACACCATAGACCAGAAGATAGAGCCGATGACACCAATGAAAGATGCTAATAGGAAAGAAGAGAAGACTTGTCCGAAGATGATGCCTACCCTGATTTCTCCATATTTGTATGATTCAAAAATGGCTAATGTCACGACGATACACAAAATTGCGCTGAAAGCGGATTCAAGTATTAATATGGTTTTGCTTTTCTCACCGATGCTTATTTGCTTTACCAAAGGAATGGCAACTGCTGATGATGAGCCGCCTAAGGCTGCTCCTAGCATGAAGCTAATTCCTGGATTCATGCCTAAAACTAGCCAACCTAATAGTCCGATGGCAACGAAGGTGAAGATGAAATTCACTATTGTTAGGGTGACGGTGTCTTTGATGGAATCAGCTAATGTTTTGAATGATAATTCTGTGCCGCTTTCAAACAGAAGGATTACAAGTGTCAGCTGTCCGAATACGCTTCCAATGGTGCTTAGTTTTTCGGCATCGACGAGTTTGAATAAAGGTCCGATGATAATACCTATAAACATAAGTAATAATACGTCAGGTATTCTTTTTTTGCTGAAGATTTCTGCAAACCAGTGCGCTGCAAACACTAATGTTCCTAATGTTAAAATGAGTAAAGCTGGATCCATTGCAATTTTTTTGCAAAGATATAAAAAGACAACGGACAACGGACAACGGACAACAGACTTTTTTCATAAAAAAAGAGGACTCAAAATGAGCCCTCTAGCAATATTTGATTTTTTGTATTATTCCCCTTTGTAGAAAGGAAGTTTTACGATTGTTGCAGGGATGAGTTTTTCTCTCACTTTGATGAAGATTTCGTTACCGAATTTGCAGTGTGATTTTGCTACATAACCCATACCGATAGCTTTCTTTACAGATGGTCCCATTGTA